>DATEHG010000110.1:0-13774 GCA_035279705.1 Gemmatimonadales bacterium | reverse complement strand
CTCGACCGCGTCGCCCGTTCGCTCGGACGCCTGTGAACATCCTCCTGGTCAACTGGCAGGACCGCGAAAACCCGATGGCGGGCGGAGCCGAAATCCACCTCTTCGAAATCTTCCGGAGAGTCGCCGCCCGCGGGCACCGGGTCCGGATGGTGTGTTCGGGGTGGCAGGGCGGGGCGCCCCGGGCCGTGGTGGACGGCATCGAAGTCGAACGGGTCGGCACCCGGAACAGCTTCACCCTGCTTGGCCGCGGCGCGGTGCGACGGGCGCTCCGCGCCGAATCACCCGACCTTGTGGTCGAGGACATCAACAAGGTCCCGCTGTTCCTGCCGACCCTGACCCGTCTCCCCTTCGTCGCCATCGTGCCCCACCTGTTCGGCGAGACCGCCTTCCAGGAGGCCTCGCTGCCTTCCGCCGCCTTTGTCTGGCTGATGGAACGGCCGATCCCGCTGGTCTACCGCCGGGCCGCCTTTCATGTCATCAGCGACAGCACCCGGGACGACCTGATCGGGCGGGGCATCGCCCCGGCGAAGATCCGGGTCATCCGCCCGGGGATCGACTCGGCCGAGCTGACGCCCGACCCCGCCGGGGTCCGGACCGCCTACCCATCTTTCCTTTATGTGGGACGGCTGCGACGTTACAAGGGAGTGGAGACTGCCATCCGCGCCCTGGCCCAGCTGAATGCCAAGCGCCCCGGAGTGGTGCTCGATATCGCGGGTCGCGGCGATGACCAGCCGAGGCTCGAAGCCCTGGCCCGGGAACTCGGCGTGAGCGGCGCGGTGCGGTTCCACGGCTTCGTATCCGAATCCGAGAAGCGCGGGCTCCTCCGCGCGACCTGGGCCAATCTGTTTCCGTCCGCCAAGGAAGGCTGGGGCATTACCAACGTGGAGGCCGCCGCCTGCGGCACCCCGAGTCTGGCGTCGGACAGTCCCGGGCTGCGGGACTCGGTCCGGGATGGCGAGACCGGTTTCCTGGTACCACATGGCGATGCCGAGGCATTGGCAGCCCGGATGGAGCAGCTCGCCGGTGATCCGGCGCTGGTCGCCCGTCTCGGTGCCTCCGCCCGTCGCTTCGCCGAATCGCTGACCTGGGAGGCCGCGGCGGCCGCTACCGAAGAGCACCTGCAGGAAACCCTGAGAGCAGGGTGAAGAAGGGGCGGCCTCGGCAGTCGGAGGTCCGCCGGTGGGACAGCAGCACCATCATTCGAGGAGGTCCCCATGCTGATGACCGTCACCGCCAGACATTGCGAAATTCCCGAGGATCTGCGACTCCGCGCGACCCAGGTACTCGACCGGCTCGACCACGTCGCCTCGCGGGCGGTCGATGGCACGGTCGTTTTCGATATGGTGGATCACAAGGACAGTTCCGCCCGTCACACCGCCGAACTCCGGCTCCACCTGTCGAGCGGGGAGGTGCTGATCGGTCACGGCGAATCGGACGATCATCGCACCGCGCTGGACCAGGCCGAGGGCCGGCTCCGGCACCAGCTGGGCAAGAACCTGCCGCGGTCGCGTGACCGGCGCCGCGATCCCAGCGAGCTCGCGTGACCCTGACTTTGCGCGACCTCCTCGCGAGGGAGGGGAACCCGCTCCAGCTCGAGCCGCTTACCGGCGAACTCGGGCTCGACCAGCCGGTGCCGGACGCGGAGGTCGCGAGTCCGGGGCTGGCCCTGGCCGGCTATACCGGCCGGTTCATCGCCACGCGCCTTCACGTGCTGGGCGAAACCGAGATCACCTATCTCGCCTCGCTGGACGCCGGCAAGCGGCAGGCGACGATCGAGCTGTTCTTCTCGTTCGACCTGCCGATGGTGTTCGTGACCAAGGGGCAGGACGTGCCCCCCGAGTTGCTGGCGCTGGCTAAGGTGCGCGGCATTCCGGTGCTGCGGACCAAGCTCAAGACGGCGGAGTTCTACCGATTCATGAAGCCGATCCTGGAGGCGACGTTTGCTCCCAGGACCACGCTCCACGGCTCACTGGCCGACGTCTACGGCGTCGGCCTGCTGTTCATGGGCCGCTCGGGCATCGGCAAGAGCGAATGCGTGCTCGACCTGGTGGAACGGGGCCATCGCCTGGTGGCGGACGACGTGGTGCAGGTGACCCGCCGCGGCCATGACGTGCTGCTGGGCCAGGGGCACGAGCTGGCCGGCCATCACATGGAAATCCGCGGCATCGGACTGGTGGACATCCCCTCCCTGTTCGGCGTGCGCGCCGTCCGCCAGCAGAAGCGCATCGAAGTGGTGGTCCGCCTCGAAGACTGGGAGACCGCCAAGGATTCCGAACGCACGGGCCTGAGCCAGCAGGAAACCGAGATCCTGGGCGTCAAGCTGCCGCTGGTGGTGGTGCCGCTCAATCCGGGCAAGAACATCACGGTCATCGCCGAGGTGGTGGCGATGATGCTGCTGCTCCGCTACTCCGGCGTCGACGTGGCCGCCGCGTTCAACGAGCGCCTCATCCGCCGCATGCGGGAAAAGCGCGGCGTCCGGGCCTACCTGCAGGATGACTATGAGTGAAGAGGGGCTTCGCGGCGTCGTGGTCTGTCACGGCCCGCTGGCCAACGGCTTCATTGCGGCGGCCGAGCACATCAGCGGCGTGAGCGGCGCGCTTACCCCGGTCAGCAACTCCGGATGCGACCGGGCGCTGATCGAGCAGCGGATCGCCGAGGCGGTCGGCGAGGGACCGGCGGTGGTGTTCGTCGACATGCCCAGCGGCTCCTGCATGTTCGCAGCAATGCAGACCTTCAAGTCGAAACCGGGTGTGAAGGTGGTCACCGGCGTCAACCTGGCCATGCTGGTCGACTTCGTGTTCCATCGCCAGCTGCCGCTCGCCGAGGCCGCCGAACGGGCGGTCAAGGCGGGGATGGCGGCGATCAAGGTGCCTTGATGCCGCTGCTGCTCTACCGGGTGGACGATCGGCTGATTCACGGGCAGGTGGTGGTGGGATGGGGCAGGCCGCTCGGCGTGCAGTTCATCGTGCTGGTGGATGACGGCGTCCGGGCCAGCGACTGGGAGCAGGACCTCTACCGGATGGGCGTGCCGTCGACCCTGGAAGTCACCTTCGCCAGTGTGGAGGAAGGGCTTCGCGACCTTCCGCGGTGGCAGGCCGACCCGCGGCCGGGGCTCCTGCTCACCGCCGACATCGCGACCATGGCCAGCCTCCGCCGCGGCAATGCGAAGCTCGAGCGGATCAACCTCGGCGGCATTCACCACCGGCCGGGGCGGACCGAGCGGTTGCCCTACATCTACCTGACCGACGAGGAACTGGGCCAGGCACGGACGCTGGCGGAAGGCGGGGCAATCGTCGAAGCCCAGGATGTGCCGACCGCTCCCGCGGTCGCCATCGGGTCGATCCGCTGATGGCAGTCGTCGCCGACCTGCCGGTTGGCGCCCTGCTGGCGTGGGCCACGATGGTCGGGGTCGACCTCGTCACCGCTCCGCAGGGGCTGCTTTCCCGTCCACTGGTTGCGGCGGCCGTGGCCGGCTGGCTCTGCGGCGATGCGGCTGCCGGGTTGTATGTCGGGGTGATCCTCGAACTGTTCGCGCTCGACGTGCTGCCGGTGGGTGCTTCGCGCTATCCCGACTATGGCGCGGCAGCGGTCGCCGCGGCGGCGCTGGCCTCCCACCAGGACCGGTGGGCTGGAATCGGCGCCGGCACCGCGCTGGGCCTCGCGCTGGCGGCGCTGGGTGGCTGGAGTCTGCAGTGGCTCCGGCACGCCAATACCCGCGCGCTCCAGACGAGCGCCCCGGCAATTTCGGCGGGGAGCGAGAAGGCCATCATCCGGCTGCAGTGGGTTGCGCTGCTGCGCGACATCGGACGCAGCCTCCTGCTCGCGGTCATCGCGATCGGCACGGTGGTGCTGGCCCGCTCCGCACTGTCGACAACCGATCCGGGCCGGTGGGTGGTGGTCGCGGCAGTCGCGGTCGGCACCGCAGTGGCGGCCGTCATGGGCGGCGCCATCCGGAGCGCGGGGCGTGGCGCCCGTCTGGGCTGGCTGGCGGTGGGAGTCGTGGCCGGGACCTGCTGGGTGCTGCTCGGATGAGGGGCCACAAGCGCGCCCTGGCCCGGCTCCTGATGCTCCAGGCCACCTGGAATTTCGAGCGGATGCAGGGCGTGGGCATGGGATACGCCGCCCTGCCGCTCCTCGAGGATCTCGCCCGCGACGACAAGGCTCGGCACGCCGACGCGGTGGCGCGGTCGGCGGAGTTCTTCAACTGCCATCCGTACCTCGCCGGGATCGCGCTGGGAGCGACCGTGCGCGCGGAGTACGACGGCGTGCCGGGCCAGCAGGTCCTCCGTCTCCGCACGGCGCTCTGCGGACCGCTGGGGGCGCTGGGCGATCGGCTGTTCTGGACCGGCGTCGTCCCGAGTGCCATGGCGGCGGCGTGCCTGGCGCTGACGCAGGGAGCGGGCCCGGCGGCGATCGTGACGCTGGTGGTGCTCTACAACATTCTGCGTCTCGCCACCGGTATCTGGGCGTTGCGGACTGGACTGGCGGCGGGGCTCAGGGTTTCCGCGGCGCTGACCGGATCGTGGCTGACCCGGGCGGCCGAGCGCATCGGCCCGATCGCCGGGTTCTCGATCGGGGTGCTGATACCGAAATCGCTGGTCTGGCTGCTCGACGGCGCAGGCGCGAAGTGGATTGGCGTGGCTGCGATCGTGGCTGTGACCGGAGCCGCACTCTCGTACCGCTATGCGGCCCGGGCCACGTCGTTCCGCTACGCGCTGGCGGCGCTGGCGGCGAGTCTCGTCCTGGCCGGGAGGTACTGGTGATCACCCGCGACGTGACCATCGTCAACCCTCTCGGCCTCCATGCCCGGCCGGCGGCCCAGCTGGTGAAGCTCGCGAGCGGATTCGCGGCGCACCTGGAAATCGAAAAGGACGGCATGGCGATCAATGCCAAGAGCATCATGGGCGTGATGATGCTCGCAGCCGAGCAGGGAAGCAGCATTACGCTCAAGGGGGACGGCAGTGACGCGGATGCGGCACTCGACGCACTCGCGGCGCTGATCGCCGGCGGCTTCGGAGAAATGTGAGCATGGGCGACAACCGGCTGGTCCGCGGCATCGGCGTTTCACCCGGAGTGGCCTTCGGGCCGGCCCTGGTGGTGCGCTTCGACGTGCCCGACGTGCCCAACCGGGCGGTGCCGGTCGAGGAGGTGGAGCACGAGGTGGCCCGCCTCCGCGAGGCTGTCAACGCCGTGGTGGCGGCCCTCGAGGATCTGCGGGACCGGGTCCGGGTGCGCGCCGGCGCCGAGGAGTCGCGGATCTTCGACGCCCAGATCATGATGGCCCAGGATGCCGTCCTGCTCGCCGAGATCGAACGGCTGATCCGGGACAACCATCTTTCGGCGGAAACCGCGTACGAGTTCAAGTCGCTCGAGATCCGCAATCTCTGGGGTTCGAGCGGCAACGCCATCCTGCGCGACCGCCTGGCGGACCTCTCGGCGATCCAGACCCGCATGCTGCACCACCTCCTGGGCAAGGAGGAGGAGGATCTCTGGTCCTCGATCGGTGAGCCCGTGATCGTCGTGGCGCACGAGCTCTCACCGGGCCTCACGGTGCAGCTCGACCGCGAGCACGTGGCCGGGCTGGTTTCCGAAGAGGGCACCAAGACCTCCCACGCTGCGATCCTGGCGCACTCGCTCGGCATTCCCGCCGTGATGGGGGCCACCGGCGCCCTGAAGCGGATCAATCCCGGCGCCCTGGTGATGATCGACGGGCAGAGCGGGACCGTGCTGGTCGACCCGACGATGGCCGAGCAGGAGCGGATCCGGGCCCAGATCAGCCGGCGGCAGCGGCTCGAGTTCGAGCTGGAAGCCGCGATCGAGCAGCCGGGGATCACTCCCGACGGGCGCTCCATCATGCTGATGGGCAATGTGGACCTGCCGGAAGAGATCGAGTCCGCCGCGCGCCACCGGGCTCAGGGCGTCGGGCTGCTGCGCACGGAGTTCCTGCTGGTGGGGCGTGCGGTCCTTCCGACGGAGCAGGAACAGACCGACTACTTCCTCCGGGTGGCCAGCGCATTTCCCGGCCAGCCGATCATCATCCGGTCGTTCGACCTCGGTGGCGACAAGTTTCCGGCGGCATTTCGCGCCCCGCCCGAAGCCAATCCCTTCCTGGGGTGGCGCTCCATCCGGGTCTGTCTCGACCAGCCGGAAATGTTCCGCGTGCAGCTCCGCGCGGTCCTCCGCGCCGCGGCCGATCGCCCGATCCAGCTCATGCTGCCGCTGGTTACCCGGATCGACGAGGTCACCGCGACCCGGGAGATTCTCGCCGAGGAGGCCGAAGCGCTCACCAAGGCGGGCGTGCGGGTGGCGCGGGAACTGCCCATCGGCGTGATGATCGAAACACCGGCGGCCGTGCTCGTGGCGGATCACCTGGCCCAGGTCAGCTCCTTCTTCAGCATCGGCTCCAACGACCTGGTGCAATACACCCTGGCGGTGGACCGGGGCAACGCCCGGCTGGCGCACCGGTTCACGCCGCACCATCCGGCCATCCTGCGGCAGCTCACCACGGTGCTCGCCGCGGGCAACCGCGCCGAGATTCCGGTGAGCGTCTGCGGCGAGATGGCCTCCGATCCGCTCTCCTGCGTCCTGCTCATCGGCATGGGTTACACGAGGCTCAGCGTGGCCCCGCCGGCGCTGGCGCTGGTCAAGTGGATCGTCCGCGCCGTGCCGTACCAGGTGGCGCGCCAGGCAGCCCAGACCGCGATGAACATGACTTCCGCCGAGGAAGTCACCGCCTGCCTCCATGAAGCGGTGCGGGATCACATCGATCTCCGGCTGCTCGATGGCGTTGCCGCGAAGGGTTCATCGGACTAGCTTCCGGCCACCTCGAAGTTCACTCTCACCGCACTTCCATCGCGAGCCATGGCCTCCAGGAACCGCCACGTCTTCACCTCCGAATCCGTCACCGAAGGGCACCCCGACAAGGTCGCCGATCAGATCTCCGATGCGGTGCTCGACGCCATCCTCGCGGACGACGCCAACGGGCGGGTGGCCTGTGAAACGCTGGTGACCACCGGCATGGCGGTGGTGGCGGGCGAGATTACCACCAATACCTATGTCCACATCCCGGACATCGTCCGGAAGGTGATCACCGACATCGGCTACACCGATGCCTCCTACGGCTTCGACGGCCGCACCTGCGCGGTGCTCACCTCGATCGACCGCCAGTCGGCGGATATCGCGATGGGCGTCGATGCGGACAAGAGCGGTGCCCAGGGCGCCGGAGACCAGGGGATGATGTTCGGCTACGCGACCGACGAAACCCGGGAGCTGATGCCGACGCCCATTCTCCTTGCCCACCGCCTGGCCGAGCGGCTGGCGGCGGTGCGGAAGGGGCTGGGTGGACTGCCGCGGATCGACTGGCTCCGGCCGGACGGCAAGTCGCAGGTTTCGGTGGAGTACGAGGGGAGCACGCCGGTGGCGATCCGCACCGTCGTGGTGAGCACCCAGCACGCCGAGACGCATCGCGGCCGCCAGCTGCGGCACTCGGCCATCCGCGAGGCGGTCATCGAGGAAGTTATCAAGCCGGTGCTCGAGAAGAGCCGGCTGGAACACACCAGGACCAAGTTCCTCGTCAATCCGACCGGTCGCTTCGTGATCGGCGGGCCGCATGGCGATGCGGGTCTCACCGGACGCAAGATCATCGTCGATACCTACGGCGGCATGGCCCGCCACGGCGGCGGCGCCTTCAGCGGCAAGGACCCCTCCAAGGTGGACCGTTCCGCCGCCTACGCGACGCGCTGGGTGGCCAAGAACATCGTGGCCGCGGGCCTCGCCCGCCGCGCCGAGGTCCAGGTGGCGTATGCCATCGGCGTGGCGGAGCCGGTGTCGGTGCTGGTTGACACCTTCGGCACCGGCAAGGTGCCCGACCGGCGCCTCGAAGCCGCCGTGCGCGAAGTGTTCGACCTGACGCCGCGCGGCATCATCAAGGCGCTGGGCCTCAAGAAACCGATCTACGGACCCACGGCCGCTTACGGGCACTTCGGACGTTCGGCGAAGAAGCCGGGATTGTTCACCTGGGAAAAGACTGACCGGGTCAAGCAGCTGCAGTCGGCGGTGAAGTAACGCAGGAGGGCGCATGGTCGAGGTATCGGTTGCCCACCTCGGGCTGGACCGGAACACCAATTCGCCGGTGGTCATTCTGAAGGAGCGGGAAGGGACCGGCGTGCTTCCGATCTGGATCGGCCCCGCCGAGGCCAGTGCCATTGCCATGGAAATGCAGGGAGTCAAGGCACCGCGGCCCATGACGCACGACCTGCTCAAGCAGGTTCTGGTCGGCATGGGGGCCACCCTCAAGCGGGTCAATATCAGCGCAGTCCGCGAGCGCACCTACTACGCCGAACTGCTGGTCCAGCGTGAAGACCATGTCTACCAGTTCGACGCCCGCCCCTCCGACAGCATTGCCCTCGCCCTCCGGCTGCAGGCGCCCATCTACGCCGAAGCTTCACTGCTCGATCAGTCCAGTTCGGAGTCGGGAGAATCCGCCTCGCCGCCCGCCATGGATGCCGAGCAGCTCCGCCAGCACCTCGAACGGATGGACCCGCAGGATTTTGGCCGCTTCACGCCCTGAGTGGATCGCCATACTGCTGCTGGGCCTCTCGGTCCCGGCGGCGGCGCAGCAGGGCGGTGTCGTGACGGGCCGGGTGCTCCGGCTCGCCGGCAGCGATTCGGTCGCCGTTGCCGCCGCACCGGTGGTGCTCCACCGCATCACCAGTGCCGTGCAGGGGCCGATCGACTCGCTCAAGTCCGACGCCCGCGGCGCCTTTCGATTCAGGCTCCCCTCCGATACCTCAGCCGTCTTCCTCGTCAGCGCCCGGTTCGCCGGCATTGAGTACTTCGGCCCCCCGCTCAAGTTCAATTCCCCGGTGCCCGATACCGGCCTCGACATCGTCGTCTCGGACACCTCGAGCGCCGCCCCGGTTGCGATCGGCAGCAGGCATGCGGTGATCAGCCGCCTCGGCCAGGACGGCACCCGCGGCGTGCTGGAGATCGTCGGGCTCAAGAACGACGGGGACCGCACCCGGGTGTCGGGTGATACCACGAAGGCGGTGTGGGGCATCCCGCTCCCGGCCGGGGTCGCGACCGTGCGCCCCGGCCAGGGGGATTTCTCACCCCAGGCGCTGGTCACCAGGCACGACTCGATCCTGCTCTTCGCGCCCGTCGCACCCGGTGAGAAGCAGGTCGTGTACAGCTACTCGATCCCATCGAGCGTGCGGCGTCTGCCGATCCGGTTCGATGAGCCGGTGCCGGAGGTCAATCTTCTGCTCGAGGATGAGGATGCCACGGTCGGCGGCGGCGCCCTGGCCCGCGCCGATACCCAGGTCATCGAGGGGCGGACCTTCCGGCGCTGGAGCGGGAGCGTTCCGGCGGCGGCCACACTGACGATCGTGTTTCCCGGAGCAGGGAGCCCTGAGTGGCTGCTGCCCGCACTGGTGGGTTTCACCACGATCAGTCTGCTGATCGCCGCGTGGCGGCTGCTTCGTCGTCCCGCGCAGGTCAGCCGGCCGGCTCTGGTCGACCTGATCGGCGCCATCGCGGCACTCGACGCCCGCTACGCCGGCCGGGAAGGGGACGTCTCGCCGGAGGAATGGCACAGGTACCAGAGCGAACGGGCAAGGCTCAAGGAACAAGCCGAGCTTGCGCGGGGCACGGGCGGCTCCTAAGTTGGCGGCCGACGACAACTGAACCACCCGCGAACGCGGCGCTCGGAAGCCGGTGCAATCCCGGCACGGCCCCGCCACTGTGAAGGGCAGCAGCATCCGTCGCTCATCCGCCACTGGTTGACCGGGAAGGCGAGCGGCGCGCCCCAAGTCAGGAGACCTCCACGTTCGCGCCACCACTGCAACCCACGGGGGTGGGCCAGGTGGCGCGCCCGGTGCCGATGCACCGGCCACGTCCGCCCATTCCCGAGACCGAGGAATGGGCGTCTTGCTTACCAGCCGAAGAGTCGTACTCACCTGGCTCCTTCTCCTCCTCGTCCAGGCCTGCGGGCATGGGACGGGGGGTTCTGCGGCACTGTCCGTGGTGGACGACGCCGGCGATACTGTCCGCCTCGATCATCCGGCCCGGCGCATCGTCTCGCTCGCGCCGGCCTCGACGGAACTCCTCTTCGCCATAGGAGCGGGGCCCGCGGTGGTCGGCCGAACGCGATGGTGCGACTATCCCGCGGCCGCGCTCGAGGTGCCGAGTGTCGGTGACGGCATCCAGCCCAGCATCGAAGCGGTGGCTGCCCGGCACCCCGATCTCGTCGTCCTCTATCACTCGGCCCAGAACGCCTCAGCCCGCGAACAACTCGGGCGCCTCGGAATCCCCACCGTCGATCTTGCCCTCGACCGGGTCCAGGACTTCGAGCGCGCCGGTCACCTGCTCGGCACGCTGACCGGGCATGCGTCCGATGCCGACACGATGCTGGCGGCGTTCCAGACCCGCCTCGCCGCGGCTACGCGTCCTGCCGGCGGCCACCCGCCATCGGTGCTCATCCTGGTCTGGGACCAGCCGCCGATGACCATTGGCAGCGGCAGCTTCCTCAGCGAGATCGTGGAGCGCGCCGGCGGCCGCAACCTCTTCGCTGACCTGGCCGCGTCTGCCGGAGTGATCAGCGTCGAGGCGGTGGTGGCCCGGCGGCCCGACCTGGTGCTGGTCAGCTCCGACAGCGAGCCGGCGTTCGCCAAACGACCCGAATGGCAGACGGTGCCCGCGGTGCGCGATCGGCGGTTCGTCCACGTGAACAGCTCGGCGTTCAACCGGCCGAGCCCGCGAATGCCCGAAGCGATCAGCGAACTCGCCGCCAAGCTGGAGTCGGCCACACGATGAAGCAGGGCTGGTGGGTCCTCCTCGCAGTGGCTGCCGTCCTCAGCCTCTTCGTGGGGGTCGCGCTCGGCCCGGTGTCGCTGGCGCCTGGAGAACTGTGGGACGCGCTCAAGTCGGCTGGCGCCCCGGCGGGCCCGATCGTGCGGGAGCTCCGGATTCCACGAGTGCTGCTGGCCTTTCTCGTGGGTGGCGGCCTGGCCATGACCGGCACGGCGCTGCAGGCGCTGGTGCGCAATCCGCTGGCGGATCCCTATCTGCTCGGGTTGTCGGGTGGCGCCGGCCTCGGCGCAGTCGTCGCGATCGCATTCGGGCTGGCCGGCAGCTGGACCCTGCCGCTGCTGGCGTTCGCGGGCGCCATTGGGGCGCTGCTGCTGGTGTACCGACTGAGCCTGGTGCAGGGCAGGCGGCTCGACCCGCGGGTGCTGATCCTGGCCGGAGTGATCGTAAGCGCCTTCACCGGTGCCCTGATGAGCGCCATCATGGCCCTGTCCGAGGCGGCGGCGCTCCGGAACGCATTCCTCTGGCTGCTGGGGGGATTTTCCGGAGCGTCCTGGCCGGCGCTCGGACTCTTCGCCGCCTATGCCGTCGTGCCCCTCCTCCTGATCCTCGGTTCGGCGCGGTCACTCGACCTGCTGGCCCTCGGCGACGAGAGTGCCCGTCACCTGGGTCTCGATGTCGAGCGCACCCGGCTGATCATCTATTTCGCCACCGGGCTCCTGACCGCGGCAAGTGTGGCGGTGTGCGGCATCATCGGGTTTGTCGGCCTGGTGGTGCCCCATGCCACGCGCCGGCTGCTGGGGCCGCTCCATCGCCCGCTGCTGCCGGCGGTGTTCCTGGGTGGGGGCGCATTCCTTGTCCTGGCGGATGCGCTGGCCCGCACCGCCGCCCGGCCGCTCGAACTGCCGGTGGGTGTCGTCACCGCCCTGGTCGGGGTGCCGCTGTTCGCCCTGCTGTTGCGGCGGACCCTGGCATGAAGCTCGAAGCCACAACACTCACGGTCCGCTACGCCGGGCTCGACCAGGCCGCCCTCGAAGCGGTGGGCGTCGCGGTCGTCGAGCGCCGGCTGGTAGCCGTCGTCGGGCCCAACGGGAGCGGCAAGACCACGCTGCTTCGCGCCCTCACCGGTGCGGTGAATCCCTCGGCCGGGGCGGTCACCCTCGAAGGGAAGCCCGTCCGGGACTGGCGCCCGCCGGAGCTGGCGCGGGTGATGGCGGTTGTGACTCAGCGCGAGGAACCGGCATTCCCCCTGCGCGTCCCCGAAGCTGTCCTGCTGGGGCGATACGCCCACCTCGGGCCCTTCGCTTCCGCGACCAGCGCGGACCTGGCGGCGGTGCAGCAGGCCATGGACCGGTGCGATCTCGAGAGAATGGCCGATCGGCGCATCGATACGCTGTCGGGAGGGGAATGGCAGCGGGTGCGGCTGGCACGCGCGCTGGCGCAGGAGCCCCGCCTGCTGGTGCTGGATGAGCCCACCGCCGCGCTCGACGTTCGCCACGAGATGCAGATCTTCGAGCTGGTCCGCCGCCTGGTGGATGAAGGGCTGGGTGCGGTGATCGTGACGCATCACCTGAACCTCGCGGCCCGGTTCGCCGACGAGCTCCTGCTGCTGAGCCAGGGCCGGGTGGCGGCCCAGGGCGCACCGGCGGAGGTGCTGCGGGCCGATGTCCTCGAGCGCGTCTTCGACTGGCCGGTGGCCGTCACACCGTGGCGCGACGGCTCGCCCCAGGTTGTGCCGCTGCGGCCACGGGAATCCGGCCGGGCTCCGGGCTGATCCGCCCCCCTCCGGCCCGCGTTATCTTACCGGGACCATGCTCATCACCCGGCAGAGACTGAATTTCGCGCTGGCCTTCGGGGCGGCCATTGGAGCGGCGCTGGGCTGCGCCGAGACGAATCCGTCGCTGCCGCCCCCGGTTCCCACGCTCGTCATCCTCGACAGCACCCACGCCGCACTGCAGATCGTTCCCATCGAGGCGCCGAGTGGCGTGGCCACGCTCACGCTGCCAGCGGGCGCCGCCTCCGATGTCGGGCTCGCCACCCGGGGCAGCCTGGCGCTGCTGACCCTCGGCGGAACCGACACGGTCCTGCTGGTCGATCTCTCCGTTCCGTCGGTCACTCGCGCCGTGGGCGTCCCCCCGGGTTCGCGGGTGAGCGGCCCGGCGTTCGTAGACGACACGACCGCCTACGTGGCCCTCGGCGCCCGGGACCAGCTGCTCAGGATCGATCTTCGGAACGGTGATACGGCTTCGGTCGCAGTGGGGCACACACCGCTTGCCACGGTGGCCACGCGCGGCAAGGTCTTCGCCATCAACGCCGATGAGCTGGTCTGCGGCGTCGATCCCTGCCCGAGCGGCGCCAGCTGGCTCACGGTCATCGACCCGCTGCTCAATGCCAAGGTCGAAGACATGGATTCGATTCCGCTGGTGGGGCCCGGGAATGCGCGGTCCGGCGCCGTGGGCAGCGATGGCCTGATCTACATCACCCAGGCCGGCACACCCGCCCAGGGCGAGGGCCGCCTCTCGATCGTGGACCCCGTCGGGCGAGTGGAAAAGGCCTCATTCGGGGGCCTTGGCGTCAGTCCAGGACCGGTCGCCGCCGATCAGGGCGATCGCATCGTTATTGCGTCCCTCACCGAAGGCTTGATGCTCTTCGACCTGCGGCTCCGCGAGGTTGAGCGCGGGGTGGGGGAAGGGCTCCCGGTGGTGAATAACACCGCGGTAGCCGCGGATGGGCGCAACTACCTGTTCGGCATCGAAAGCGGCCCGTGCGGCGGTGCCGTCGGCAAGGTCCGCATCTTCAAGCCCGATCTGTCGGAGGTGAAGGGATTCGACGCGGGGCAGTGTCCCGCCGCGGTCTCGATCACCGGCCTTCCCGCCCGC
Source organism: Gemmatimonadales bacterium (assembly GCA_035279705.1). Classification (GTDB taxonomy): domain Bacteria; phylum Gemmatimonadota; class Gemmatimonadetes; order Gemmatimonadales; family GWC2-71-9; genus DATEHG01. Next base: position 89 of record DATEHG010000110.1, on the reverse strand, counting down.
TGAGGGCGGTTCTGCTGCATGCCCCTCCTGGCGACACCCGCCATCGTGCTCTCCTCGCTGCGCTACGGCGAGACCTCCAAGATCGTCCG
>DATEHG010000109.1:0-19309 GCA_035279705.1 Gemmatimonadales bacterium | reverse complement strand
CCGCCGCTCAGGTGGACGAGGGCATAGGGCGGGATTTCCACCCCGGGCTCATCGAACGGCGTGTAGTCCCCGACAATGTTGGTGGCGGCCCGCGCATACCACCTGCCCGTCACCGGCCCCACCTCGAGGCCGGCGCTGCCGATGAAGCGGGCGGTGTTGAACACCCGCTGGCCCGACAGCGTGTCCCCCTCTTCGGTGATCAGCTGCTCGTACCTGGCGTCGTTGATCGTGGCCGAGAGATTGAGCCGGGCCACCGGTGCCAGCGCCACGCTCGCTTCCGCCTCGACCCCCTGCCGCCGGCTCTTCCCGCCGCTGGTCGAGGCCAGGGTGATCGGATCGAACGTCTGCTCGTTGCTCACGTTCATGCGGAAGAGCGCGATGCTCGCCGATCCCTGCCTGAAGTTGAACTTGAGTCCCGTTTCATATGCCCACGCCGTGATCAGCGGGAGGGCCGGCTTCTCGATGACCCCGTCCGATGAGCGGAAGCCGCGCGACACGTTGGCATAGATCCCGACGGCGCGATTGAGCTGGGCCAGCGCGCCGAGCTTGGGACTGAAGATGGCCCTCCAGTCGCTCACCTCGAAGCTGCCGTCAGGCGTCGAACGGGTGTCGAGATAGTCGTACCGGGCACCGACCGAGAACCGGAATGGATTGCCAACCTGGAAGCTGGACTGGACCAGCAGCGCCCCCGACACCTGGGTGCCGCCCACCAGCGTCTGGGCCGAGTCGCGCGCCAGGTTGGTGGTGAACCAGTTCTGGTAGTCGCTGTGGTCGTAGCGCCCTTCGGCGCCGATGGTGAGATCCGCCCGGTCCGTGGTCCACGTCATCGCGGTGGTGGCGCCGAGACCGTAGCGCTTGTCTTCCTCCTCCGTCTGGCTGCCGGTGCCTTCTTCCCCACCGCCTTCAGGAGGGGTCGTGAGGTAGAGCTGCCAGCGGCCCTGGGTGGCGTAGACGGTCGAGCGCCAGACGCTGTTGCTGCCGGTGATCACCCGGAGGCTCACCCGCTCCCGACCGTAGTTCTTGTAGCCCTGGTCGGTCTCGTTGGAGACGGTATCGAAGGTGCCGGCGTTGAACTGGTCAACCGTGATGTAGCCCGGGGAGCGCCAGCCGGTGAGATGCACAAGCACGCTGGCATCGAGCGCGGTGGACGGGGAAACCTCCTGCACCAGCCGGCCATCGAACTGGCCGATGTCGTAATGACTGTTGGGACGCCAGCCGCCGTCCCGCATGCCGCGGAAGGCCAGCACCAATCCGGTGTGCTCGCGGTCAAGGCCGGTGAGGATATTCAGATCCCCCCGCCCGTACGAGCCGCCCTGCAGGGAGAACTCGGTGCCCTGCATCCGCTCCCTGGTGCGCAGGTTGAGCGAGCCAGCCAGGCCGAAGTTGCCGTAGAGCGCACTGGTGGGCCCCTTGATGACATCGATCGACTGCACCGTACTCGGCACGATCAGGTACCAGTCGTTGTACCCCTCGGCGTGGCCGTTGACCGGCTCATTGTTGGGTACCCCGTCGATCCAGAGCGCGATATCGGTGGAATGATCCGAACTGAATCCGCGCACCGTGGCGTCCGACGCGAAGCCCGGGCCCTGGCTCTGGTCGTTGACCTGGAGCCCCGCCGACTGGCGCAGCAGGTCGTACGGATTCAGCGCCGGAGTGCGCTCGATCACCTTGGGGGTGATCGTGATCGTGCCGTTGGGATCTTCGGGCCTGGTCGGCGTAGCCGTGACGGTGATTTCCGGCAGCGTGTCCCGGTGCCTGGCGAGCGAATCGCGCTGCGCCGAGTCGGGCTGCTGGGCCGCCAGCGCCACGGGACACGCCACTGCGGCGAGTGCCCACAATCGAATGTGCATGCAAGACTCCGCACTGAATGCGATGATCGTTCCGCCGGTGCCCGGGTGGCGGCGGCGGGAACCACAACGATTCGATCAGGCGGAGAGTGGGGGGCCTATGGCGGGGGGGAGACGGAACTGCGGAGAGCTGGTCGGCGTGCGGTGCGCAACGGTTCCGGGTGCGGCGTTCCGGGTGGAGGCTTCCGGCAAGGCCGCGACATGCGGAGCCGGCAGCACCGCAACCACCGTGGCGCAATCACCGAGGCAGCGACAGGCGTGGCCCTGGCCGTGCGCGTCGTGCTGTCCGTGGCCGGCCATGTGGGCCATGGCCACGGAGGCCGCCGGGAGATCGTGATGCGGGCAGTGTTCCCGTCCGGCACCATCCCACAACTGGCAGAACAGCGCCAGCACCTGGACCAGGAGGGCCAGGGACTGGAGGCGCCGGTGCCGGAAGGGGAATTTCATCGCGGCGGAAGATACTGACTGTAGAAGAAAGGAGAAAGGAGAGAGGAGAGGGTAAAGCCCTCCCGCGATTGCCCTAAAGGGCCCCTGCCGTCCCCTTCAGCCGCTCGGCGGCCTGGCGCAACAGCGCCTCCGTCTTGCAGAAGGCGAACCGCACGTACTGGCGGCCGTCGGCGGGCCGGGAGAAGAACCCGGATCCCGGCACAGGTGTCACGCCCACTGTCGTGGTCAGCCGCTCGGCGAATGCCGTGTCGTCGAGGTCGGACAGGCCGGAGAAATCGGCGAGGATGTAATACGCGCCGTCGGGTGTTGCGCAGCGAAAGCCTGCGCCCCGCAGCGCGGCAAGGAGAATGTCGCGCCGCGCCCGGTACTCCGTCGCCATGCCGTCGTAGTAACTGCGATCCAGCGTCTCCATGGCCACGGCGAGTCCCTGCTGCAGCGGCGCAGGCGCGCCCACCGTGAGAAAGTCGTGGACCTTGCGGATCGCGGCGGTCAGTGCGGCTGGCGCGATAATGGTGCCAATCCTCCAGCCCGTGATGCTGAAGGTCTTGGAGGCGCCGCTGATCGTCACGGTGCGCTCGCGCATCCCCGGAATAGTGGCGATGGGCACGTGGCGGCCTTCGTAGAGGATGTGCTCGTAGATCTCGTCCGTGATGGCCAGGGCGTCGTGCCGCTGGCAGAGCGCGGCAATCCCCTCGAGCTCGGCCTGGTTCAGCACGAGGCCCGACGGGTTGCCCGGCGAATTCACGATGACGGCCCGCGTCCTCGGGCTGAACGCCCGGCCGAGCCGGTCGAGATCGAGCCGTTGTCCCGGAAGGACGGGCACGAAGACCGGACTCGCATCACAGAGGATGGCGTCGGGGCCGTAGTTCTCGTAGAACGGCTCGAGGACAACGACTTCCTGGCCGGGATCGACGAGCGCCAGCAGCGTCGCTGCCATGGCTTCGGTCGCACCGCAGGTGACGGTAATCTCCGTCTCGGGATTCGCGGCAAGTCCGTACCACTCGGCGTATTTCTTCGCCACGGCATCCCGCAGCCGCTTCGCCCCCCACGTGATGGCGTACTGGTTGACGTCCTCGAGGATGGCGCGGGCCGCCGCTTCCTTCACCACATCGGGTGCCGGAAAGTTGGGGAAGCCCTGGGCCAGGTTGATGGAATCGTGCTGGGCGGCGAGGCGGGTCATGCCGCGGATGACCGATTCGCCGAAGGTGTGCGTGCGCCGGGCAGTCGTCATGCCTCAATTGTAGCCGCACCCGGCCTTGCCGGGGACGAAACGCTGGACGACCCCGCGCAGCGGCCGTAGCTTTATCCCGTCCGGCAATCGACTGCCGGCCTCCCCGACTCTTCCCATACCCGGACTCCGAATGGCCTCGAGCGCTCCGTCGTCCTCCGAGCAGCCCGCCTTCCAGCCGTACATCCCCGCCAGCCAGGACCCGGCCGAACTGACTCCCCGCGCGGTCCTCATGGGAGTCGTCCTCGGCATCATCTTCGCCGCGTCGAGCGTGTACCTCGCGCTCAAGATCGGCCTCACCGTCTCGGCTTCGATCCCGATCGCGGTGCTGGCGGTGGCGCTGTTCCGCACGCTGGGCAAGTCGACCATTCTCGAAAACAACATCGTGCAGACCACCGGATCCGCGGCGGACTCCGTCGCCTCCGGTATCGTCTTCACCCTGCCGGCGATCCTGCTCATGGGCTACGACCTCACCGTGGCCAAGGTGGGGATCATCGCCCTGGTCGGCGGTGTGCTCGGCGTGCTGATGATGATTCCGCTCCGCAAGGCGCTGATCGTCAAGGAGCACGGCAAGCTCATTTACCCGGAGGGTACGGCCTGCGCGGAGGTCCTGATCGCCGGTGAAAAGGGCGGCGTGCAGGCCAAGCTCCTGTTCCAGGCGTTCGGCCTCGCCTTCGTCTACAAGTTCCTGCTGCAGGGACTCAAGGCCTGGAAGGAGTATCCGACGTTTCCGAAGGACCCCAGCGCCGCGCTGTACAAGGGCGGGTCGATCACCGCCGAGGTGTCGCCGGAATTGCTGGGGGTGGGATACATCATCGGGCCGCGGATCGCGGGGTATCTCTTCGCGGGCGGGTGCATCGCGTACCTGGTCCTGATCCCGGCCATCAAGCTGTTCGGCGAGGGGCTCACCACGGCGCTCTTCCCGTCGACCGGCACCCTGATTTCCCAGATGAGCCCCGGCGAAGTCCGCGCCTACTACGTCTACTACATCGGTGCCGGCGCCGTGGCCTCGGCGGGCATCGTGGCGCTGATCCGTTCCCTGCCCACCATCGTGAGCGCATTCCGCTCCGGCTTCGACGACCTGCGCGGTTCCGTCGGCGGCGCGATGTCGCGCCTCCGGACGGAGCGTGACCTGCCCATCGGTGTCACGGTGATCGGCGCACTCACGCTGGCCCTCGTGCTGGCCCTGCTCCCCAAGCACCTGATCGGCGTCAACTTGCTCGGCGCGCTGCTCATCGTGGTCTTCGGCTTCTTTTTCTCGACTGTGTCTTCCCGGATCTGCGGTGAGATCGGTTCCTCGGCCAATCCGATCTCGGGAATGACGATTGCGGCGCTGATCGGGACCACCCTGATCTTCCTGATCATCGGCTGGACCGGCATCGATCACCGGGTCGGCGCGATTTCGATCGCGGGGGTCATCGCGGTTGCGACCGCCAACGCCGGCAACACCAGCCAGGATCTCAAGACCGGCTACCTCGTCGGTTCGACGCCGCGCTCACAGCAGATCGCCATCATGTGCGGCACCGTGGCCTCGGCGCTGGCGATCGGCTGGACTCTCACCCTGCTCAACACCGCCTACACCAACATTGTCCCCGAGACGCACCCGGGCGTGGTGCTGGAAGCGACCGGGACCAACGACGCCCACCGGACGGTCACCTCGACGGGCGAGACCCTCGAGCACGCCGGGAAGAACTGGGACGTGATCCGGGTGAACACCCCGACCCAGAACGTGCTCCCGGGCAAGTACCTGGTCGATCCGGGCAGCAAGGAGATCGGCTACGTGGTGGATCCCGGCATCGGCGGACGGGTGCGGGAGATCAACGGCCAGCCCGTGACCAAGCTGGACAGTCCCAAGGCCACCATCATGGCGCTCGTCACCGACGGCATCCTTACCCAGAAGCTGCCCTGGACGCTGGTGCTGCTCGGCGTGTTCATCACGGCCGCGCTCGAGCTCATGGGCGTTTCGTCGCTGCCCGTCGCGGTCGGCATCTATCTCCCGATCTCCACCAGCTCGTCGATGTTTGCCGGCGGCGTGGTGCGCTGGCTGGTCGAGAAGCGCTCCAAGGCCGAGGAAAAGTCGCTGGCCGAGATTGAATCGGGGCCGGGGGTGCTGTTCGCCAGCGGGCTGATCGCCGGCGGCGCGATCGCGGGAATCGCGGTGGCCGGCGTGGCCGCGGCCGTCGTCGGGCAGGCGGACAAGGCCGGGGTGCCGGCCGCCGATTTCCTGTCCCACACGGCCGGCCTGCACACCGCGCTCGGTTCGATCGCCGAGAACGACGCGATCGCCATGCTGATCTTCCTCGGCCTGGCCGTGGTGCTCTACCGGGTGGCCCGCCGGTCCACGGCATGACCGAACCGGTCGGACCGCCTCTTGGGACCCTGGCAAAGATTATTCACCTGGGTCTCAGTGCCGGGCTGGTGGTGTTCGTTGCGGGAGCCTGGTCCCTGGGACAGTCGGCGCCTGGCGCGGTGCTGCCGGATCTTGTCGTCTATCTCCCGCTCGTGGTCGGCGCCGTCGTGTTTGCTGGCGCCATCGTGCTGCGCTCCAGGCTGCTCGACAGCGACGGTCGGGGCGACGACGAGTGGTGGCGCGCCAACCTGCAGCGGGTCATCCTCCTGTGGGCGCTGTTTGAGGCACCGGCGCTCTTCGGGACCGCCATCTATTTCGTATCGAGGCAGTGGATTCCCCTCGTCCCCACGGCAGTCGGCTTTCTGTTCCTCGTTCTGCATTCGCCCGGCCAGCTGCGTCCAGAGTGAACCGGATCGTTTCCCTGCTGCCCGGCGCCACGGAAATGGTCTCGGCGCTCGGGGCAACGGCTGAACTCGTCGGCATCTCGCACGAGTGCGACTTCCCCGCCGAAGTGCAACATCTGCCGCGGGTGACGGCGACACCGATCGATCCGGAGGAAACGGGCGGCCGGATTGATACGGCAGTGCGCGAGCTGGTGGCCCAGGGACGGCCGGTCATCGCGGTGGACGCGGAGCTGATCCGGGGCCTCCAGCCGACTCACCTCATTACCCAGGCGCTGTGCGACGTGTGTGCGGTGGCGGAGGGCGCCACCTGGCGGCTGGCCGACGTGCTTGACCCCGCCCCCGCCGTGCTCAATCTGACCGGCAGCACGCTGCACGGAGTCTGGCGGGATATCGAACTGCTGGGCAGCGCCCTGGGCCGGGCGGAGGCGGGACGCTCACTCTCGGCTCAGCTGGCCGGCAGGATGGACGCGCTCGCGGCGCGCACAACCGCAGACTCCCGCCCGCGGATGCTCTGCCTCGAATGGCTCGACCCTCCCTTTACCGCCGGCCACTGGGTGCCCGATCTCGTCCGTGCCGCCGGCGCCGTCGATCTGGGCGCGGTCGCCGGCGACCACAGCGCTCAACGACGCTGGTCCGACCTGCGTAGCATGGAGCCGGACCTGATCGTTATCATGCTCTGCGGCATGGACGTGGCACGATCGGAACGTGAGCTGGCCCGGCTCGACGACCCCGATGCCCTGGCGGCCCTGTCCCGTGTTCCGGTCTGGATCCTCGATGGCAACAGCTACACCTCCCGGCCGGGGCCCCGGCTGGTCGACGGGGCCGAGCGACTCGCGGCGGCGCTCGAGGGTCGGGAGATGAGCGGATTGAAGCGCTGGACCGGCCGCTGAGGCGCTCCGCTTGCTTCGGCGCGAGCGACCGAGTCACTTTCGGACAGCGGATGGCGCACCTGGACGACCCGGTTTGATGCCATCCACCAGTTGAACCTGCACCGGGCCGTGCGAGTCACGGCCGACGAGATCACGATGCGAACCGAATTCCCGGCCAGCCGCCGGAGCGCCTGGCCGTTGGTGGCCGGGCTGCTGACTGCGCTTCCCCTGGCCGCCCAGGCCCCGAAGATCACCCCCAAGGGCGATCCCTCCGTCCAGCCGGACAGCATCTACAAGCTGGCCGTCGATCCCAAGGACGCGCCGGACGAGAACGCCATCTACCTCCTCGACGACGGCGTGCTCCGCTTCGAGGCGGACGGCCGGAGTTCGCGGACCTTCCGGCAGATCATCCAGATTCTCACCCCCGCCGCCGCAGAGCAGTACCGCGAGCAGCAGTTCTCCTGGTCGCCGGGACACGAGAAGTTCACCCTGAACTGGATCCGGGTGGTGAAGCCCGACGGCACCGTCATCAGTGCCGGGCCTTCCCACGAGCAGGATTCCGACGTGCCGGCCTCGATGGCCGATCCGGTCTACGCGGACCGCCGGGTGCACCGTGCCTCGATGTCGGGAATCGAAGTGGGCACCATCGTGGATTACAGCTTCACCACCGAGGAGCTCAAGCCCTTCCTCCCCGGCGACCTGTTCGAAGGCTGGAACGTGACGGCGCGGCAGCGGGTGCGCCGCTCGCGTCTGGTGATCGAGGCGCCGAGCAGCCTCAAACTCCGGATCCGCGAGCGGAACCTGAATTTCAAGCGGAGCACCGTGACCGCCGGCGGGCGGACCACCTACACCTGGGCCACCCAGGAGGTGCCGCTGATCCGCCCGGAGCCCTTCGCGGCCGACTCCAACGACGTGATGATGAGTGTGCAGGTGGGTTCGCCGCTGACGTGGGAGGACATCGCCCGCTGGTACGCGGGGAATGCCAAGGACCGCTACCAGATCACACCGGACGTGGAAAAGGCGCTGCACGAGAAGGTCGCCGGCGCCAGGACCCTGAACGACTCGATCCGCGCCGTGCATCGCTGGGTGGCCCAGGACATCCGCTACGTGTCGATCGCGCTGGGTCTGGGCGGATACCAGCCGCGCACCCCGGCGACGGTGGTGCAGACCGGCTTCGGCGACTGCAAGGACAAGGCGACGATCTTCGTGGCCACGCTCCGCAAATGGGGGCTCGAGGCCTACCCGGTGCTGCTCTCCAGCCAGGGCGGCGTGGAGCGGGAATTCCCGACGCTCAAGCAGTTCGACCACGCCATCGCGGCGGTGAAGAAGCCCGGCGGCGGCTACCAGTACGTGGATCTCACCAGCGATCTCACCCCCTACGGAGAGCTCCCTCCTTCCGAGCAGGGGGAGTTCGGGCTGCTGGTGCACCTCGACGGGACCAGCGAGCAGATCACCTTCCCGCTCGATTCGATCGGCGCCAATACGGACCGCCAGGTCCTGACCGGCGAGCTGAGCCCGGATGGCACCTTCACCGGCCACCTCGAGCGGCAGTCGACCGGCACCGTGCAGTACACGCTGCGCAGCACCTTCGACGAGCCGCTCGATTCGGCCAAGCTGGTGGCGCTGGGCCGGAGCGTGGCGCGGAGCTACTTCCCGGTCGCGGACGCCGACAGCGTCGTGGGGTTCAACGGCAAGGACCTCTCGGTGCCGGCGCACCTCAGCATGCGGATCCTCGGCGCCCGCGCGGCCCAGCCGTCGGGAGACGGGCTGATCCTGACGCTGCCCTTTGCCTCCACCGAATCACTGGAGAGCGCCGCCCAGACGATCGAGGAGGGGGTGCGCAATCACGGGCGCAAGTTCCCGATCGACGCCTCGCAGATCACCGGCGCGGATGTGCAGATCCAGGAATTCCGGCTGGCCCTGCCGGTCGGGTGGAAGGCCCGCCTGCCCCAGGGGGTCAAGGTCGAGACCCCGTTCGGCAGCTATTCGTCGGAGTACACGCAGGTCGGCCACGAGCTGCGCTTCACCCGGCGGGTGAGCGGCGCGCGGGGCATCTATCCGCCGAGCAAGGTCGACGGGCTGGTCGAGTTCTTCCGCGCCATGGGCAAGGACAACGCGCGGTTCATTATCCTCGAGCCGGCCACCCGCTCCTGAGCTTCACCGGCCCCGACACTTTTCCGAGGCAGGCGACGTGGAACCCCGTTCGCTCCGATTCCTGACCGCGCTGCTCGACGCACCGGGCCCCTCCTCGTTCGAGACGGCTCCGGCGCGGGTGTGGCGGGCCGAGGCCGAACAGTTCGCCGACCAGGTGTCGGCCGATGTGAGCGGCAATTCGCTGGCGACCGTCAAGGCGGCCCCCGGCTCCCCCGCAGGGCCGGCGGTCATGCTGGCCGGCCACATCGACGAGATCGGGGTGATGGTGACCTACATCGACGACGAGGGCTTTCTCGTCTTCGACCCGATCGGGGGGTGGGATCACCAGGTGTTCGTGGGCCAGCGGGTGATCCTGCTGGGGCGGAACGGCCTCGTGCCCGGGGTGATCGGCAAGCGGGCGATCCACATGATCGAGAAGGAAGACCGCGAAAAGGTCTCCAAGCCGGTGGATCTCTGGATCGACGTCGGTGCGGCCAGCCGGGCGGACGCCGAGGCGCTGGTGAGGGTAGGAGATCCCGGCGTGCTGGCGAGCAGCGTGCAGCACTTTCCCAACGGCCGGCTGGTGAGCCGCAGCATCGACAACCGGATCGGCGCCTTCGTGGTGCTGGAGACCATCCGGCAGCTGGCGGCGAAGCGGGCGGCCGTTCCGGTGACCGCGGTGGCCACGACGCGGGAAGAGATCGGCTACACCGGCGGCGGCGCGCGCACGGCGGCCACGGCCATCGACGCCGCTGTGGCCATCGTGGTCGATGTCACCCATTCCACCGACTATCCCGGCGCGGAAAAGCGGAAGCACGGCGACTACAGGCTGGGGGGCGGGCCGGTGCTCACCCGCGGCGCGTCGACCAACCCGGTGCTGTTCGATCTCCTGGTCGCGAGTGCCGAGGCGGAAAAGATCCCCTACACCATCCAGGCCGCACCCCGGGACACCAGCACCGACGCCGACGCCATCTTCACCGCGCATCGCGGCGTGGCGACCGCACTCGTCTCGGTGCCGAACCGGTACATGCACAGCCCGAACGAAATGGTGGCGCTGGACGACCTCGACCGGACCGCGACGCTGATTGCCGCAGCCATTCGGAAGATCGGGGCGGCGACGGATTTCGTGCCGCGATAGGTGAGAGGTGAGAGGTAAGAGGTGAGAGGTAAGAGGGACGCGCTTGGCTTAAGGCTTATGGCTTAGGGCTGAAGGCTACCACAGGTTCGCCAGCGCCTTCCGCGCCGCCGCCGACACCTCCGCATCGTCATCGTTCAGCAGCGCCTTCAGCTGGTTGGCCGCCGAGGGACCGGCGAGGCGGAACGCCTCCACCGCGGCCAGGCGAAAGGCCGTCGGCTTCCGCTTGAGGACCCGGCCACCCGGTTCCGCCGCCTTGGCCACCACCTGCAGCGATTCGGCGGAGGCCACCCGGCCCAGCGCCAGCAGGATTTCCCGCCGCACGTCGTCGACCGATTCGTCGTCCAGCCGCTTGATCAGACTCCCCACGAGGCCGCGAGCCCGGCGGCTGTCTACCCCGGCCACGGCCTGCAGCCGCACCTGGGCCGAAGGGTCGGCGAGCGCCTTGCGGAGCGGTTCCACGGTCCCGGGCGTACCGATCCGTGCCAGGGCGCCTACCACCGCGCGCCGCACCCGTTCGTCCTCGTGATTCATCTGGCGGGCGAGCGGCAGCACCGCGTCTTCCAGCTTCATCTCGCCGACCAGCTCCGCCACGTTGCGGATCACGTACCACTCGTCGTGGGTGAGCATGTGGACGAGGAGCTTGGTGCCCTCCGTCATGTGCGAGAGGGCATTGAAGTACGCCCGCCGCTCGCCGGGGCTCCGCGCCGAGATCAGCAATTCGAGGAGGAGCTCGGTGGACTCCGCGCCCATCCGGCGCAGCACCACGATCGCGTCGTTCCGGGTGGCCGTGGGGTAGGCCAGCTTGGCGATGTGCTCCAGCACGGGCCGCGGCATCAGCCGCCGCAGCGCCACGCCGAAGCCGCGCCGGGTCTCGTCGTCGCGCTGCTCCTCCTCGTGCCGCACCAGCGAGACTCCCGCCCGGAGCACGTCGAGCCAGGCGCCGTTGGCGGCGGCCTTCTCCCCCGCGGCCAGGATCTGCACCAGGAACTCGCCCGAGGCCGACCCGCCGGACTGACGGTCCAGTTCGGCGGTGAGGTCGTCGAGTCGGCCCGCGGTGGGCAGCTCCAGCGTCATGAAGTGCATCATGCCGAACTTCTCTTCGCTCACCGCGTCCTTGCCCAGCCCCGTCAGCGCCACGTCATCGCTTTCCTCGGCCGCCTTCTGCCCCTTCGGGATCGCGGGCGGGGCGGTACGCGGAATCGCGGCACGGAGCTCCTTCTCGTTGAGCACCAGTCCCTGGATCTTGCCCGTGACGGGCGGGGCGGAGACGCGCAGCGTCGTCACACCCAGTCCTTCGAGGCGACTGCGGAACACCGCAACGTCGGAATGGGATGGCGGGGGGGCAGCGAGTGTCCGGACCAGGGACGCGAGGAGCCCCGGGGTCGCGCCGGCGGGCATGACCAGGTCGCCGACGCCATGGGCCCAATAAAGGCCATGCAGGGCTTTGACGGCCGGCTCGTTCAGGTCGAGCCGGGTCCCATCCATCAGGAAGCTGTCCCGGCGGATCCCGAACTCGTGGGCCTCGGTGCCGAACGTGTCGATCAGGTTCTCGAAGGCTGCCTGAAGGTCACGCCTGGCCTCCGGGTTGTCCCTGAGGAGGAACACGATCCGGGCGAGCGCTACCGCTGTCGACTCAGGAGATGCCATGTCGGGGGGATGGGTGACCGTAGGCTCAAGATATAGCGTACTTTCAATCACAGCAACGGCTTACCGCATACTCAGCGGTCTCTTCTATTCGTCTTCCGGACGGCATACCTTTCAGCGCATGTCACCGTATCGCCTGAAGCTGCTGGCCATAGCCGCCGCACTGCTGAATCTTCCTCCCGCTCTCCTCTCCGCCCAGGTCGAACTGGCCGATTCCGCCGCCCGGGCCACCCGTGATTCCCTGGCCGCCGTGGTGCTGGAGGACGTGAAATTCCTCTCGGCCGACGGACTCGGCGGGCGGTTGATCGGAACACCGGGAGCCGACAGCGCCGCCGCGTACATCGCCCGGCGCTTTGCCAAGGCCGGCCTGCAGCCTGGCCCCCGCGGCTGGTTCCAGGATTTTACCGTGTCCCGGGATGCGCCCGCCGCGAGCAGCGCCGGCATCGGCGGGGTCGTGGGGCATAACGTGATCGGGGTGGCCGCCGGACGGGACCCGTCCCGCCGCAACGAGATCGTGATCGTGGGCGCGCACTACGACCACCTGGGGAAGGGCGGTTTCGGCTCCCTCGACCCCGACAGCACCGGCTCGGTGCACAATGGCGCCGACGATAACGCCAGCGGCATCGCGGCTCTCGAGCGGATCGCCACCCAGATTGCGGCTTCGCCCCCGGCGCGCACGGTCGTCTTCATCGCCTTCAGCGGCGAGGAGGAGGGAGTGCTGGGCTCGACGTACTATACCCGGAACCCGCTCTATCCCATGACCGCCGTGACCTCGATGGTCAATCTCGACATGGTCGGCCGGCTGCGGAACAACCGGCTGATCGTCTACGGCGTCGAAACGGCCACGGAATTCCGCGGCATTCTCGATTCGCTGAACGCGACCGCTGGGTTCGAGCTCCACGCGTCGGGCGACGGCTACGGCCCGAGCGATCACCAGTCGTTCTACATCGTCGGCAAGCCGGTGCTGCACATGTTCACCGACCTGCATGAGGACTACCACCGCGCCACCGACGACTGGCCCAAGATCAATTCGGTGGGCCTGGTGCGGGTCGCCGATTTCACCGCGGGTGTAGTCCGCGCGCTGGCTGACCGGAAACAGCCGCTCACCTTCGTCAACGCCCCGCCGCCGTCGCATGCCGCCGGACCGGCCGCGGTCACGCCCGGGTACGGCGCCTACCTCGGGACCATCCCGGACATGGCGGGGGGTGACGCCCGCGGCGTGCGGATCAGTGGAGTCCGTGCCGGGAGTCCGGCCGAAGCGGCGGGCCTCAAGGCGGATGACGTGATCACGAAGATCGGAGACCTGGATGTCCCCGACCTGCAGGCGATGACGACCGCCCTCCGCGCCCACAAGCCGGGGGACAAGGTGGAAATCCGGGTCCTGCGCGGCGAGCAGTCGCTGCTGCTCACGGCCACCCTGGGCACCCGGAGCAGCTCGTGAGCTCGGTGCTGGACACCGACCGGATCATCGCCGGCCTCCGGGGCGCCTTTGCCCGCGATGCGGGGCGCAAGGGACTGCTGCAGTACGCCGCGGACCGGATCCAGGCCGCAGGCCCGCCGTACACGTCCGTGTACCTCTACATGCTGCAGGGACAGGAGCTCGAGCTCGAGGCGTTTGCCGGGCGGGACACCGAGCACACCCGCATCGCGGTGGGCAAGGGTGTCTGCGGCACCGCGGTCGCCACGGGGCAGGACCAGAATGTGCCGGATGTCCGGGCCGTCTCGAACTACATCGCGTGCAACACCTTCACCCGGTCCGAGCTGGTCGTGCTGATCCGCCGCGGGGAAAAGATCCTCGGGCAGATTGACGTGGACAGCGATGTGACGGATCCCTTCTCGCCCGCGGAGGAAGCCGCCGTGAAACGGATTGCTGACGCGCTCGCCGTCCTCCTGTAGAGGCCGTAAGCCGTAAGCCATAAGCCGTAAGCGGGTCACTGGACACCGCTTACTGCTCACCCTGATCGGAACTCTGCCGGCCTACGCCCTCAGACAGACATGCCCCGCGCCTGGTCGTCGGCTCGATACACCATCCCGCTCCCCGAGGGCCACCGGTTTCCGATGGCCAAGTACGCCATGATCCGCGATGCGGTGGCGGCGAGCGGCGTGCTGGCGGGCGGGATCGAGGAGCCGGACCGGGTGGAACGGTGGGCCCTGGGGCTCGCCCACACCCCCGAGTGGATCGACGCCATCATGGACGGCACCATTTCGGAGGCACAAACCCGCCGGGTGGGCTTTCCCTGGAGTGCCGAATTGCGTGAGCGCTCCCTCCGGACCGTGCAGGCCACCGTCGAGGCGGCCCGGGATGCGCTCGCCGAGGGCTGGGGGGTGACCCTCGCCGGCGGCACCCACCACGCCTTCGCCGACCGGGGCGAGGGATTCTGCGTGTTCAACGATGTGGCCGTGGCCATCCGTCTGCTGCAGCGCGAGGGGCGGATCCAGCGCGCGGCCGTCATCGATCTCGATGTGCACCAGGGCAACGGCACCGCCGCCATCTTTTCCGGCGACCAGGACGTGTTCACCTTCTCGATGCACGGCCGCAAGAACTATCCGTTCCACAAGGAGGTGAGCCGCCTCGACGTGGAGCTGGAAGACGGCTGCGGTGACCCGGAGTACCTCGCCCTCCTCGAGGCGCATCTCGACGATGTGCTCGCCGGGGCCGAGCCCCACCTGGTCTTCTATCTGGGCGGTGCCGATCCCTACGCCGGCGACCGGCTGGGCCGCCTCCAGCTCTCCATCGCAGGGTTGGCCCGGCGGGACCGGATGGTGTTCGATGCCTGCCGCCGCCTCGGAGTCCCGGTGGTGCTCACCATGGCAGGCGGGTACGCCCCCGATCTTGGCGACGTCGCCACGATTCACTGCAACAGCGTCCGCGAGCTGGTGCGTGCATACCATTGATACCCTGACCCGCCAGGTACGCGGGGTCGAGCTGTTCGAACGGCGGATCGGCGCGGGAACGCCGGTCGTCGTGCTGCACGGCGGTCCCGGCGCGCACCACGACTATCTCCTCCCGGGATTCGACCGCCTCGGCCGGGATCGTACGCTGATTTACTACGACCAGCGCGGCGGTGGCCGGTCGCCGGTGCCGCGCGAAGTGCCGGTGGGCTGGGAGGAGCACGTCGCCGACCTGGAGGAGCTCCGGGTCCAATGGGAGCTCGAGCGGCTCACGCTGGTCGGGTATTCGTGGGGCGGCCTGCTCGCGATGCTCTACGCGATCCACCATCCTGGCCGGGTGGAGCGGCTGGGGCTGGTCTCCCCGGCCCCGGTATCACGCGAGCTGCGGATCCTCTTCGAGGAACGATTCCAGGCCCGGAACCTCACGCCGGCCCTCCAGGAGGCGCGCAAGCAACTGCGGGAGAGCGGCCTCCGCGAAAAGGACCCCGCAGCCCACGCCCGGAAGCTCTTTGCCCTCGCCGTGGCGGGCTACTTCCACGACCCGTCGAAGGCCGTGGAGCTCACCCCGTTCCGGGTCACCGAGCGGACCCAGAAGGAAGTCTGGGCTTCACTGGGTGATTTCGATCTTCGCCCGCAGCTCCGCGAGCTCGACCTCCCCGCCCTCCTCGTCCACGGCCACGACGATCCGATTCCCCTCGAATCCGCCCGGGCCACCGCCCAGGCGCTCCGGTGCCCGCTGCACCTGATCCCGGCCTGCGGCCATGTCCCGCACGTCGAGGCGCCCGAAGAATTCGTCGCGGCACTCGACCCCTTCCTGCCGCGATGAGCCGCACGACTCCGTTCGACCTCGTCTTCGGCGGCCTGGCCGAGGAGCGATTCCCCGCCATCCGGGAATCGCTGGCGAGGTCCGCGGCGGATCCCAACGACCGCGACCGGTTCATGCTCGACGCCCAGGCGGCGGGGCTGCTGCGCGAGCTGGTGCCGGACGAGGGCGCCGATGCGGCAGTGAACGAACACCTGGCGCTGCTGCACCAGGGATATCTCTTCTGGGCCGCGGGCCGTCACACCCAGTCAATCGGACGGGCGGATGTCACGGCCCTGCTCTCGGCGGCGAAGGGTCCCGGTGGCAGGGTGCCTGAGGCCCGCTACATTCAGTTCCCCGAACGGCTGGTCTGGGCCGAGACCGAGGCGGGCGCGCCGCACGAACCCCTGGATGGCGTCTTCCTGCATCCCTGGCAGGACGCGGGACTGGCGGTGCTGGCGGTGTTCGGCTTCCACCCCGCGCGGATGGGATTCAGCGTCGTGGCCGCCGAGGGCGAACGCCCTCAAGACCTCACTCGCGCCGACGGGACGCCGCTGTTCGCCCCGGTACTGCCGGGCGGAGCACAGGCGGGGTTGTTCTCGATCACGGGGCCGGAGGAGTTGCTGGAACTCGCGGCGCGGGCGGCACTGTTCTGCCCCGAGCCCGGAAAGGAGCCGGCGGCTCGATAATGGACAAGAAGTCGGTGGCCAGGGCGATGGAACAGATCGCCTCGTTCATGGAGCTCAAGGGCGAAAACCCCTTCCGCGTCCGCGCCTTCAACACCGCGGCGCGGACGATCCACGGGCTGGCGGGCGAGGTGGGTCAGGCGCTCGACGACGGAACGCTCCGCGCCACCAAGGGCATCGGCCCCGCCACGCTCGAGATCGTCGAGGAGCTGGTCAAGACGGGAAAGTCTTCGCTGCTCGAGGAACTGCGTGAGCAGGTTCCCGCCGGTCTCGTCGAAATGCTGCAGATCTCCGGACTCGGCGTTGCCAAGATCCGCCAGATCCACGAGACCCTCGGCATCGACACCCTGCCGGATCTCGAGGCCGCCGCGCGGGACGGCCGGCTGGCCAGGCTGCCGCGCTTCGGCGCCAAGACTGCCGACAACATCCTCAAGAGCATCGCCTTCCTCCGCCAGGCCAGTGCCTGGAGGCTGTCGCATCACGCGGCTGAAGAGGCGGAGGCGCTGGTCACGGCGCTGCGCAAGCTGCCGGGGGTCCAGCGCGCCATCGTGGCGGGCGAAGTACGACGCCACTCGGAGGTGGTGCGCGAGCTGGTGGTGGTGCTCGTGGCGGACGTGGCACCGGCGGAACTGTTCGACAAGCTGGCCCGGCTGGCGGGAGTCAACGAATTCGCGGGGCAGGACGAACGGCGGGTGACGCTCCGTTTTGCCGGCGGGTCCAGCGCCCAGGTCATTGCCACGACGCCGACCAACACCGGTGCCGTGCTGGTGCAGGCCACCGGCAGCGATGCCCACCTCGCGGAGCTCGCCGCCGTCGCGAAGGCCCAGGGATACAGCCTCAACGGCGCCGCGCTCTGGAAAGGCAGTACGTTCGTTCCCACCCCCGATGAGGCCGCCTTCTACTCGGCGCTTGGCTTGGCCGAGATCGTGCCCGAGATGCGAGAAGGCCAGGGCGAAGTCGCCGCCGCGGCCGAGGGCAAGCTGCCGGCCCTGCTCGAGCGCGGCGACCTGCGCGGCTTCCTGCACTGCCATACGCACTACTCGGACGGCTCGCTCACCGTCCGCGAACTGGCCGAGGCGTGCCGCGCGGTGGGGTATCGCTGGATCGGGATCACGGATCACAGCCAGGCGGCCGCCTACGCCGGTGGCCTCTCTCCCGACGATCTCAAGCGCCAGCGCGCCGAGATCGACGCGATCAATGCCGAGCTCAAGGACCTCAGGATCCTGCAGGGCATCGAGGCGGACATCCTGGTGGACGGCCGGCTCGACTACGACGCGGAAACGCTCGGCAGCCTCGACTTCGTGATCGGCTCGATCCACAGCCGCTTCAATCTCTCGGAGAAGGAAATGACCGCGCGGATGCTCACCGCGATGGATGATCCGCACCTGGCCATCATCGGCCACCCGACCGGCCGGCTGCTGCTCTCCCGGGAGCCCTATCCGATCGACATGGAGGCGGTGCTCGAGAAGGCGGCTGCGCAGAAGGTGGCCATCGAGATCAATGCGGACCCGCACCGGCTCGATCTCGACTGGCGGCTGGTCAAGCGGGCGCGGGACATGGGGGTGCCGATTTCGATCGGCTCCGATGCGCACAATGCGGCCGGCATCGCGAACGTGGACATCGGCGTCGGCATTGCGCGGAAGGGATGGCTGCGCAAGGAGGATGTGCTCAACACCCGCAGCGCGGAGGGATTCCTGGAGCACGTGGCGCGGCGGAGAGCGGGGAAGTGACGGCGCGCAGTCGGACAAGCGGACGGGCGGGCAAGGCGGGCAAGGCGGGCAAGGCGGGCAAGGCGAATTCTAAGGGAAAGGCCGCCGGCCGCGTCGCCGAATCGGCGGCCGCCCGCGCGCGACGGGTGCTCGAGATTCTTTCCCGGCTCAAGCAGGCCTACCCCGACGCGCACTGCGCGCTCGACCACCAGACGCCCTACGAGCTGATCGTCGCCACGATCCTCTCGGCCCAGTGCACCGATGCCCGCGTCAACATGGTGACACCGGAGGTGTTCAAGGCCTGGCCCACCCCGGCTGACCTGGCGCAGGCCCGGCAACCCGCCCTCGAGAAAGTCATCCTCTCCACCGGCTTCTTCCGCAACAAGGCCAAGAACCTGATCGCGATGGCGCAGGCCCTCGTCGCCGAGCATGGCGGTGAGGTGCCGCGGACGATGGAGGCGCTCCACGCGCTGCCAGGCGTCGGCCGCAAGACGGCGAACGTCGTCCTCGGCAATGCGTTCGGGATCAACGAGGGCGTCACGGTCGACACCCACGTGACCCGGTTGAGTGGACTGCTCGGCCTCACCCGCCACACCGATGCCGTCAAGATCGAGCAGGACCTGATGGCCCTGATTCCCCGCGCGGACTGGGCGCTGATCTCGCACCTGCTCATCACCCACGGCCGGGCCGTATGTATTGCCCGGCGGCCGAAGTGCGGGGAGTGCGTGCTGAGTTCGCTCTGCCCCAGTGCGCGGGTGGCGGGATAGGGGTCGGGGGTCAGGAGTCGGGGGCGTACGGGCGTACGGGCGTTGCGCTACTTCTTTTCGATGAATGACCCGGTAAACCCCCCGATGATGCCGCCCATAAGGCCAGCCATCAAAGCTCCAAGGAAGACCCCGCCAGCGCGGCTCGACCCGGACGATTCGTCCATTCCGCCCAGTTCGTATCCGATGTAGCCGCCGAACACCGCTGCGGAGAGGCCGCCGATCAGCGCGCCCTCCTTCCAATACGTCTGAGGCGGAACTTTGCGGACCGAGTCCGGGTCGGCGGTCATGGCCGGCACCCTCGTCGGCCCCCGCCCCAGGTACGCTGGATAGGGCTGGAATCGGAGCGAGGTTACCGGAGACTGTGCCAGCGCAGGCGACGCCCGAAGCGCGGCG
>DATEHG010000108.1:0-8309 GCA_035279705.1 Gemmatimonadales bacterium | reverse complement strand
CTGCTGCAGGAACTGCATGAACGGCATCCCCGAAGCGCGTTCGACGATCGAGGCGGCAATGACGTAGTTGGTATTGCTGTACTGCCAGGCGGTGCCGGGCTCGAAGTCCAGGGGCAGCCGGCCCCACTGCTGCATGATCGCGTCGGCGGTGGTGGGCCGCTGCATCGCGCTGAACACGTAGTCCTGCGGCCAGTAGTCCTGGTAGCCGGACGTCATTGAGAGCAGCTGGCGGATGCTGACTTCGCCGGCACGGGTCAGCGCCGGAAACCACTTCGCCACCTTGTCATCCAGGGAAAGCTTTCCCTCCTCCGCCAGGAGCAGGATGGCGGTGGCGGTGAACTGCTTGCTGACCGACCCGATGGCGTAGCGCTGCGACGGCGTGGCCGGTGTCCCGATCCGCCCCTCGCCGTAGGCGTGCTCGTAGACGATGGCCCCGCCGCGCACCACCGCGATCGAGGCGCTCGGCGCACCAGTACCGGCGAGGACCGCCGTGGCGGCGCTGTCGATCCGGGCCTGTTCCACCGCCGTGAGCTGCTGGCCGGTGGCGGAGGTGGTGAGCGCGACCAGGAAGATGCACAGCGCCGTCAGGCGCACGGCTGCGCGGGAGCGAGTCACGAAGCTGACCTCTTGAGATTTGGGCGTACAGGAAGGTAGTAACGAGAGCCGCGATCGACATCCCGCGGGATGGCGCCGCGGCGGGCCCACGGTTGGACGAGCAGTGTTCAGCGGGCCGGCCAGGTCAGCACCCGCCGCGCACGGCGCCCGTGAGGTGAACACCCCACGGGCGCCGGGAAACCGCGGACGGCAGGGCGGGGCCTTACCCCTTCTTGCTCCACGGCGGCACGATCTTGTTTGCGCGGGCGTAGGCAACAAGCTGGCCCAGATGCTCGTGCAGATCGATGAGCGAGTACGTCACCGCCGACCTCGGGAGGGTGCTGTAACCGTAGAACTGGATCGGGAACAGGATCTTGTCCCGCGACAGGCTGGCCATCGTGGCGCTCAGACTCTGCATGGCCCGGTCCATCGCGGCGATCACCTGGGCGTCCGGCAATTTCTTGAGGCGGGCTTCCTCGGCGTCGAAGTCGGCCAGCGAACCAACGGGCAATGGCCGGCCGAACATCGCCGTCTCGGTGTTCCCCTCCGCTGCGATGTGGGCGAACACGTCGTGGAAGGAGCGGGTCCCCTCCATCGGGCTCCAGCCCATCTGTGCCGCGGGAATTGCCTTGGCGAGGGCCATGAACTTGTCCCGCAGGCCGTCGACGTCTTCCTTCTGAACCTTGCGCCAGGCCACGAATTCAGCCGAGTCGGTCACGGCGGTCTGGGCCTGAAGCGAAGCGACGGGCCACCCGGCAAGACCGACCAGGAGAACCACAGCCGTCGACGTGGAGCAGAGACGTGGCGCGGGCACGCTACCCTCCTTTGATGAGGTTGAAGTTTGGATACGGGCTAGTACGCAGAGAATCAGCGAAGGTTCCGGCCCATTCGCCGTGCAGCGAACGGGTCGTCCCGCTCCGGCGCCTGCTCCACGCAAACCGGACCAACGTCAGCGGATTGGTATTGGAAAGTCGCGAACCGCGCGGACAGTACTCGCGCTACGATCGCAAGTACGCGGCGAGGCCGTCGAGGCACCCGATCCAGCCCTGTTCGTGCCCGCGCCGGGCTGCGTCATCCCGCACGCGTTCGTGGGTGACGATGACGTCGGTGGCACCATCCCGCGCTTCGAATCGCACCGACACACGCTCGAAACCGGATTCCGCAGGCGCGTCGAGCCGCCAGGTGTACACCAGCTCCCGGGGACGGTCGATCGACAGGAACTCGCCGCTGATCCACGCCACCCGGCCGTCGGGAAACCGGTTGCCGATCCGGTACCTCCCGGACACACGCAGATCGACTTCGGCGCCGACGCACTCCACGCTCCCGGGCCCCCACCAGCGCAGCAGCTGCTGCGGATCGGTCCACGCGTCGAACAGGCGCTCAGGCGTGGCCAGGATCCTGCGGCGCACCACGAGCCGCAGGCCCTCGCGCTGGTTGCTGCCCCCGGGGGCATCAGCGTTCGACATGGCGCGCGAGCGATTGGAGGTTGAGGTCCCAGAACTGGCGGTAGTGGCGCAGCCACTCGTCTGCGGCCCGCAGGGCTTCAGGATCGAGAGCGCAATGGTGGACGCGACCATTCACTGTCCGGTGGATGAGGCCCGCGCGTTCGAGGACGCGAATGTGGCGGGAGACCGCGGGAAGGGAGAGGTCGAACGGATCGGCGAGCTCGGTGACCATGGCCGGTTCCCGCGCCAGCCGGGCGAGGAGCGCGCGCCGCGTCTGATCGCCGAGCGCGCGGAAGACGCGATCGAGGTGCGCCGCGCGCTGCTCCGGGCGCGGGCGGGCGGTGCGCTTGACTTTTTGCATGATGAGCTAATATTAAACACAATTGTTAAATAATCCAGTCACCCCATCGAACGCGCGCATCACGGAGGCCCCATGTCACAGGATCGGCAGTCCAGGCGGCACTTCTCGCGGCGTGTCACCGCCGCGCTCGCCCTTGGCGTGCTCGCGACGGCGCGCGGCGCGGTTGCCCAGGCCGGTGCCGGGAGTGAGCTGTCGCAGAGCGCCGAGTCGATTCACCAGGAAATACTCATCGAGGCGAGCCCGGCGCTCGTGTACCAGGTGCTCACCGATCCCGCACGCTTCTCGGCGATGACGACATTCAGCATGGTGCCGAAGGCCCCGCCCGCGACGATCGCGCCCACCGTTGGCGGAGCCTTCTCGCTGTTTGGCGGCCACATCGAGGGCCGGCACGTCGAGCTGGTGCCGGGGGTCCGCGTCGTGCAGGCGTGGCGCAGCGCGGATTGGCCGGCAGGACTCTACTCGATCGTCCGATTCGAATTGCAGCCGCGGGACGGCAAGACGCTCATCGTGTTCGACCACACGGGCTTTCCGGCCGGCCAGGGGCAGCACCTTGCCGAGGGTTGGCATGCCAACTACTGGACCCCGATGCGGAAGTACCTCGCCTCTGCAGGGGCACCTCGTCAATGACCCGGGTACGCCCTGGAGTCTGCTCTTCGCAAGTTTGAGGGCCGCAGGCTCCGAACCCCGGCCCCGGGAGATGTTGACTGAACCACGACGGCCGGTGCGCAGCGGCGCCGGCCGCTCCTTTCGCCGCATCAGCGCTTGGCCGTTCCACCTCGTTTCGCCAGCCAGCCCCGCAACCCGTACTCGCGGTACGACCGCCGCAGCCAGCCGGCCAGCTGGCGATCGAACTCCCGGGCGTCCCGGAGGCGCAAGTGGTGGACATGCAGCTTGCCCAGGTGTTCGACCCGCCGGAAGCGCGGGCTGTCCAGACTCTCGGCCAGCACGAAGTGCACGTCGATGCAGTCCGCGCCCACCCGGTTCACGCTCGCGAATCTCACCTCGGCCATGAAGGCGACACGGGTCCTGGCCGGCGCCAGCGAGTAGGCCCCGCATTTCGCGATCAGCGCCTCGAACCGCTCGAACAGCTCCCGGCCCACGGCCGTCTTGCCCTCAAGGAACTTCGCACTGGAGTACGCCCCGCAGGCATGCGAGAGATTCTTCGAGATCAGCTTCGCGCCGCAGCGGGGGCATTGCCAGAGACGGGAGGTCCCGGTCATCGGCTTTCAGTCGTCAACGGGCCAAAAGACAGTGGCGATCGGGAGTCGGAAATCACGAACTCGGAACGAATCCGCCTTACATGTAACACCGCAGCCACTACCCTGCCACCGGACAAAGCAGCCTGAGGGCACTCGCCATTCGTGGTTCTGGACGCTCCCACCCTCGGCCCATACGTTGGACGAGGCGGTCATGATCCGACTCGCCGCACCCTTTTCCCCGTCGAATCCTGCAGAGTAGGAGCTGAGTGGTGGCGACTAAGACGAAGGTCGGGCCCGCGCTACGCCGGGACGCGCGGCCCTGGATCGCGGTGGCGGCACTCGCCGCCATCGCGATCGTCGCGTGGGAAGTACTGCGCGTCAAGCCGGCGCAGACCGCCTTGGCGCTGGGATCCATGTTCCAGCCGACGGTCGAGAATCGCACGGCGCCGCCCGGCTCCGCACCGGAAGGAATGGTGTGGATCCCGGGCGGCGAATTCTCGATGGGCGCGGAAGACCCACCCAGCATGAGCGATACGGTCGGCATGCAGGCCACCCGGGACTCGCGCCCGGTGCACCGGGTGTACGTGGACGGCTTCTGGATGGACAGGACCGAGGTGACCAACGCCGAATTCTCGGCGTTCGTCAAGGCGACGGGCTACGTGACCGTGGCGGAACGGACCCCGCGGGCCGAGGACTTTCCGGGAGCGCCGCCGGAGAATCTCGTCGCCGGGGCGGTGGTCTTCTCTCCTCCCGATCAGCCGGTACCTCTCGACAATCATTTCCAATGGTGGTCCTACGTGAAGGGCGCCAGCTGGAGGCATCCCTTCGGCCCCGCGAACTCGATCACGGGCAAAGAACAGTTCCCGGTGGTGGAGGTGGCCTACGAGGACGCGGTGGCGTACACGAAGTGGGCCGGGAAGCGGCTGCCGACCGAGGCTGAGTGGGAGTTCGCGGCGCGCGGGGGCCTGAGCGGGAAGCGCTTCCCGTGGGGCGATGACTTCAACCCGGGCGGCAAGTGGATGTCCAACACCCACCAGGGCCACTTCCCCGATCACGACACCGGCAGCGACGGCTTCCCCGGCGTGGGGCCGGTGGCGCAGTATCCCGCCAATGGCTACGGGCTCTATGACGTGGCGGGCAACGTCTGGGAGTGGACCAGCGACTGGTACCGCCCCGATTACTACAGCGCGCTGGCCTCACCTGGAGTGGTCACCCGCAACCCGCAGGGCCCCGAGATTCCCTTCGACCCGAGCGAGCCCACCGAAAAGAAGCGGGCCCAGCGTGGCGGCTCCTTCCTCTGCACCGACCAGTACTGCTCCCGCTACACCGTGGGCACCCGCGGCAAGGGTGAAGTCAGCACGGGCACCAATCACCTCGGCTTCCGCTGCATCAAGGCGCCGTGAAAACGCCAGTCGTTTCCGCGCTTCTGCCGCTGGTTCGCCACACCCACGCGGCCCGGGAGCGGGCCAGCCGCCGTCAGGCCTTCACCGCGTCCGAGGTCCCCGCCGGATAGGGCTCCAGGATCGCGACCTCGCCCGTTTCCAGCAGCGACTTGAGATTGGAGATGATCTTGGGCCAGCCGCTACCCGCCGCCGGGCGCCCACCCGCAACCAGGCTCGCCGGCATGGCCATCCATCTCCGCTTGACTCGCCAGTCGGCCGCCGATACATCTGGGCTGACCGCCTGATCCCCACCCACGAATCGATCGGCGCTGATGCGTTCACACGAGCAGTCTCTGTGAGTCCGGGACGCCGGACGATGCCTCCCGGGCGCCGCCTCGCGAAGTGGTCGCTCCGGCTGCTCGGCCTCCTGGCCGCAGGGTGCGCGCTGATCGTCCTCGGCTTCGCGATCACCACGCGGGCGACGCATCCGAAGCTGTCCGCGTGGCACCGCCTCCGGCTGCACGAGGAGTTCCACGCCGACCGCGCGGACATCAAGTCGTTCGAGGATTACCGCCGGCTGGAAGACCGGCTGTTCGGCGAGCTGCGGTCCCGGCTGCTCGACGACCCGCAGGCGACCGATTCATTCGCGCTGGGCAGGTATCATCCGGGCAGCGTGCCGGAACAGCTGGCGCTGGACACCCGGTACAACCGGTCCTACGAACTGGTTCCCGCCAATCCGCGCGGGTCGGTGCTGCTCGTCCACGGGCTCAGCGATTCACCGTACAGCCTGCGCGCCATCGCGCAAACGTTCTACAGCCAGGGGTACGACGTCGTCGTGCTGCGGCTCCCCGGTCACGGCACGATCCCGGCGGGTCTGCTCGACGTCGACTGGCGCGACTGGTACTCGGCGGTGACGCTGGCCGCGAAGTACGCGGCGGCACGCGCCGGCCCGGGCCGGCCGTTTCTCGCCGGCGGCCACTCCACCGGAGCCGCGCTGCTCACCCTGTACTCCGTACGTGCGCTCGAGGACACCACGCTGCCCAGGCCGCAGCGCCTCTATCTGACCTCGCCCGCGATCGGCCTGTCCGACTTTGCCGCCCTCAGCAACATCGTCTCCGCGCTGTCGTTCCTTCCCTTCTTCGAACAGTCCGCGTGGGCCGATGTGGTCCCGGAGTACGATCCGTACAAGTACAACTCGTTCCCGGTCAACGCGGGCAAGCAGATTTACCGGCTGACCCGCCAGCTGCAGCGCGAGCTCAAGTCCGCCGGCGATCGCGGCCACCTGGGCGACATGCCGAGGGTGACGGTGTTCCAGTCCATCGTCGATGCCACGGTCAAAACCACGGACATCGTGCAGGGATTCCTGGCACTGCTGCCGCCGCGGGGCCACGAACTCGTCGTATTCGACGTCAATCGCATCGACATTCTCCAGGGGCTGATTGCCCAGGCCCCCATCGAGTCCCTCCAGAGGATCCGGGACGCCCGCGACCTTCCCTTCCGGGTCACGCTGATCGCCAATCGCGCGCCGGGATCCCGGGAGGTGGCCGCCTACGTGCGCGAGGCCGGCGGGCAGGAGCTCACGGTCCGGCCCCTGTCGCTCGAGTGGCCGCCCGGTGTGGTTTCGCTCGGACACGTGGCCATCCCCTTCCCGATTGACGATCCGGTCTACGGCCTGACCCCCGGACCCGGGGAAGGCCCGGTGTACCCCCTCGGCAGTTTCGCCGCCCGGGGTGAGCCCGGCGCGCTCGTCGTCCCGCTCGACAAGCTGGCCCGGCTGCGCTGCAATCCGTTCTTCGACGTCATCCGGGCAAAGATCGTGGAGTCGCTCCCTCCCGATTGACGGCGGCGTCGCCCACCGGGAGCCGGCCTCTGTCCTGGCGGCCCCTTGACGAACCCGGCCCCGGATCGTATATAACCACTCAGTTATGAAACGCGTGCCGGACTCCGAGCTCACCGCCGCCCGCCTCGACGCCACCTTCGCGGCGCTGGCGGACCCCACCCGGCGCGCGATCCTGGTCCGGCTGGCCACGGGGGAGGCATCCGTCGGCGAGCTCGCCGAGCCATTCGACATGAGCCAGCCGGCCATCTCGAAGCACCTCAAGGTGCTGGAGCGGGCGGGGCTGGTGAGCCAGGGGCAGGACGCGCAGCGGCGCCCCCGCCGCCTCGAGGCAGCGCGACTCGCCGAGGCAACGCAGTGGCTGGAGAAGTACCGGAAGTTCTGGGAGGGAAGGTTCCGCGAGCTGGACGCCCTGCTCAACGAACTCAAGGTCGAGGAAAAACAGGCGCAGCGCGCCAGAGGGAGGAAGTCGTCATGAGCGTCGCCCAAACTCTCAAGGTTACCACCCCGTCGGACACCGAAATTGCGATGATCCGGGAGTTCGACGCGCCACGGCGCCTGGTCTGGCGGACCCTGGTCGAGCCACCGCTGATCCAGCGCTGGATGGGCCAGATGCCCGGGTGGAGCTGGGGCGAATGCAGCGTCGACCTCCGGGTCGGCGGGAAGTACCGCTACGTATGGAATGGGCCGGACGGGATCGTGATGGGCATGGGCGGAGTCTACCAGGAGATCTCTCCGCCGGACCGGGTCGTGGCAACTGAGGAGTGGGACGATCCGTGGTTTCCGGGTGGGTCAGTGGTCAGTTACACGCTGGTCGAGAAGGCCGGTCGCACCACGCTCACCCTCGGAATCAAGTACGCCACCAAGGATGCGAGGGACGGAGTGCTCGAGTCCCCGGCGGTATCGGGTGTGTCGAGCGGGTTCGATCTCCTGGCCGAGATGTTGAAGACGCTGGCGTAGGGGGAGCAGGGAGCAGGGAGCAGGGACCAGGGGATACGCGTTTGGGATGGCCTTGTGTTGCGAAGGATGACGAACAGGGGCCTTTCCCTTCTCCCTTCTCCCGTCTTTCAAGGAGAACGACAATGACGGCTACCGCCGCACCTCAGCGCCAGATCGGCAAGAGCGTCCTGGCCATCTTCCTCGGGTTCGTGGTGGTCTTCGTGCTCTCCCTCGGCACGGACCAGGTCTTCCACATGCTCGCCGTCTACCCGCCGTGGGGCGAACCGATTCGGGACAACGGCCTCAATGCCCTGGCCCTGGGTTATCGCTGCGTGATCCAGGTGCTGGGCGGATGGGTGATGGCGAAGTTCGCCCCGTCGAATCCAGTGGGCCACGCGCTGGCCGGCGGCATCCTGGGGCTGGTGCTCAGCACTGCGGGTGCCGTCGCCATGATCCCGAAAGACCTGGGGCCGGCGTGGTACCCCATTGCCCTCGCCGCGAGCTCAGTGCCGACAAGCTGGCTGGGGGGGTGGCTGTTTGAGAGGGGGCAGG
>DATEHG010000107.1:0-26054 GCA_035279705.1 Gemmatimonadales bacterium | reverse complement strand
GAAGACGATTTCCTCGCCCAGCGGAATCGGGCGCTCGCGCTCGTTGTTGTCCCAGCGCTCGTTGTTGTTCGAGTCGTAGACCACCTGGATCTGCCGCGGGCTGGTCGCGATCAGCACCAGGATGTTGTGCTGCTTGGCGATCGCCTCGCGCTGCAGCGCCAGCATGGTGGTACCGATCGACGTGACCGCCGACTTGGACCGGATCCGCGAGACGTTGAGCCGCGGAATCGAAATCGCCAGGATGATCGAGATGATCGTCACCACGATCAGGATCTCGATCAGGGTGACGCCCCGGCGATCGGCCCAGCTCTGGGTTTGGGAACGCATCGCTTCTCCATGCTGCCGGGCGGACCCGGGGGTCTCTTCGCGGCCCCGCCGTTCGGTGGGATGCCGATGGACTCCTGCCCGCCAGCCAGACCCCTGGCCGGGGTCCCGTGACTCGGTGCCTGATGCGCGCTGGTGGGGTGACTCACGTCACCTACACCCTGTGCCTCAAGCGCTGTTGGCTGATCGATCCGAAATCCAAGCTACAATTGAACATACGACAAGCAACAATCGCGCCGCAAGACGGCGTGAAGGCATACCGTTGAAGGATATAGGGATTCGACAGTTGAGACCCGGCCGTGCCCCCTACCCGGTCGGGTATTTTGCCCGCCCCGATCAGCCCCCCTGAGCCACGTCCGTTCCCCGCCGCATCGGCCCGGCCTCTGTTCGGGAAGGCCCTGGCGGGTCAACCGTCTGACGTTCGCGTCAGGGGACTCGGTTCCGCTCGTACACGAGGTTCCGGGGCACCAGGTACCACTCCTTGGGCCGGGTCAGCAACACCCCGTTGTTGACCCGGGGACTGGCCCGGTCGGCCTGGATGACCATCCGGATCCGGATGGCGGCGATCTCGTCGTAGTTATTGGTTGCGTCCCCATCCGGCTCGGCGGCGAACGCCGCCTCGTGCCCGTCGGTGAAGACCAGGGTGACAGTCATCGACTGGACGCCGGTGGCCAGGAGCTCACCCTGCGGCACTCCGGAGCTGTTCACCGTGGTGGCCCGCATGAGCTGGGTACCCTGGCGCCAATAGGTGGCCGTGGCCAGGCGCTGCACGAAGCTGGCGGCCGGGTTGGTCACGGCGAGGGCCCCGGCTGGGCGGTTGAGCAGGGTGGCGGTGTTGGCGAACGTCACCTTGTACCCGCCGGAGACCGCCGAGACGCCGGTCACCCGGATCAGGTGGCGCACCGTCTGGGACTGGAGCAGCGCCACGTCGCCGTCGGCCAGGACCGGCGGCACCCCGCCGGTCTGGATCTCCACGCACAGGGCCCCGCAGATCCCGGTGGGGAAGTTGGCCGTGCTGAGCGTGTACGGCTGCGCCTCGAGGGGGTCGTACGGCACCCGGAGAATCGAGATCGTGTCGCCGAATACGGCCAGCGACCCGAAGGCCGGCTTGGAATCCAGGTCGACCCCGGCTTCCTGGAGGTCGCGGGTCAGCGACATCCCGATGAACCGGGCGTTGCGGTCGATGCCGTCGCGGAACTGCTCCCCCGTCATGCTCTGCCAGACGCTCATGGCGAGCGAGGTGGAGGCGGTCAGCACGATCACCCCGATCAGCATGGCGATCAGCACTTCGAGCAGGGTAAACCCGGCCCGCGACGGGTGGACGCGCGCGGTACTCATGGCGCGGTCGGCTTGTAGATCAGGGTGATCAGCGTGATCGGCTGGGTGCCCCGGGGATAGGTCACGTTGACGATGACCCGGAGCAGGTTGGCTGCGTCCGAGGTGACGGTGCTCGACCGGACGAACACGCCGCTCGCCGAAGGCTGGCCCTCGGCATCCACCTGGACCGCCCCTTCCGAGGCCAGCGTGGCGGGATTCCGGCTCCGGATCACCTCGACGTACCCCTGGGCAATGGCGAGCGCGGTGGCGCGGGTCGCCGTATCGACCTGGGAGCGCGCCAGCACGCCCTGCGTCTTGACCAGCGCGAGCAGGCCGAGGTTGAGCAGGATGATCGCGATCATCACCGAGATGAGGGTGAAACCGCGCTCGGAGCGTTTCGGGTGAACGGTCATTGCCAGGACCCTCCCTGATAGAACCAGGCCCGGATGCCCGACGCCGCCGTGATCGACACCGCGGCCACGGCCGCGGGATCGGACGGGTCGGAGAGATAGAGCACACCCTTGGTACCGAACGGCGTCGTCAGCCCGCGGGCATCGAAATCGACCCGGTTCGACGGCAGGGTGATGTT
The DNA here is from genome assembly GCA_035279705.1 of Gemmatimonadales bacterium. Lineage (GTDB taxonomy): Bacteria > Gemmatimonadota > Gemmatimonadetes > Gemmatimonadales > GWC2-71-9 > DATEHG01. Next base: position 23,824 of record DATEHG010000107.1, on the reverse strand, counting down.
GCCGGCACCGGGGAGAATGGGCAGATCGGGAACGCCGCCCGGCCGCACGTACTGCGTGCCGTTGGGCAGGTTCCGGATCGAGAAGGCCCGCAGCGAGTCATTCTCCGCCTGCGATTCGGCGAAGACGCTGTCCCGGTTGAAATCGAGGTACGGGCGGTAGGAGCGGGCCACCGGATCGAAGGTGACGCGGACGGCGCTCCGGGTGGTGAGGGCACGGGTCCGGGCCAGCTCCAGGTCCTGGGCCATCTGCTGCGCCGCCATGCGCACCCGCGTCTTGGCGCCGAATGCCACCCTCGGCACCGCGACGACGAGGAACACGGCCAGAATGACCAGCACGATCACCATCTCGAGGAGGGTGAAGCCGGCCGTGCGGCGGTGAGGCAGGCGCGCGAGCATGATCAGTAGACCGGCCGGAACGCGATCTGGGTCACGCTGCCGGCGTTCGGCGTGCCGGGCGGCAGACTGGCCGGATCCCGGAATCGGAGGTCGAACTGCCAGTCGCGCTGCGGCGGGTTGTAGTAGCCCCGCCAGCTCCACACGTGGAGGTTGGCCTTGGCGCTCTCGAAGAGCGAGACCAGGCTGCCGCGATAATGGAGAATGCGGCCGGTAGAGGAGCCGCCCCAGTCCTCGAGGAAGCGGGGGAAGTTTTCCAGACCGCCGCCGTAAGGCGGCGAAGCGCAGCCCGCGACCTGCCAGTCACACGGCGTGGCCGAGTGGCCGGCGGCGATGGCGGCATACACCCACATCTCGGTGCTATTGGCCGGCGAGGAGAGCACGGCATGGGCCGCGTCGGTCCACTGGTTCGACAGGAAGGTGATCGCGTCGCCCATCAGGGCGGCCGGATACCAGCCGATGCTGTTGTAGTTGCCCTGCACGTACATCGGCGCATCGGTGGCCACGGTGAACGGCTCCCGCAGCTGGGCGCCGCTCACCAGCCGGACGGCGGGATAGTCCTGCGCTGCGATGCCGGGGTTGGAGTTCACGAACGTGATGTACATGATCTCGATGTGCCGGTGCGCGCTGTCCGCCATGATCCAGGCGTGGAGGGCACCGACATCGATGTTGAGCAGGTCGGGCCGCACATCCTCCCGGCCCTCGAGGAAGGCATTGGGCTGTCCCGAGAAGATGGCCGCGCAGGCCGCGGCGTCCGGCACCTGGCGCCCGCCGGGGCGGGGCAGGACGGTCATGCCGGTGGCGCACACCGTGGACAGCTGGGCCAGGTCGATGGTCAGGTGGTAGTCCGCCTGCCACGCCATCTTCACCAGCTTCACTTCAGGCGTGTCGCCACCGCTCCGGGGCTGCACCATGGCGATCGGCGGCATCCCGGCCGGGAGGGGAAGCCTGAGCGGGGTGACGCCCATCGCGGACGTCATCAGGCGCCCGTCGAAATGGGACTGGGACTTGGCCGCAAAGGCTGCCGGGGTCGGATCGCTCCGGCTGTCGAAGTCGAGCTGGACCGGGGTGCTGTCGGCGCGATTGATGAACACGCCGTTGAGCCGCTCGCTGTACGCCTTGCGCTGCCAGTAGAGGCTCCCGGCCGTGGTCACCAGGTCATGGAAGTACTGGTTGGCCGAGGTGAGGTAGAGATTGCCGTTGGTGTGGACCCAGCCCGCGAAGGTGAGCGGGGGGCCGTTGTGGATCTCCAGGTCGCCCTCGTAGAACACACCGAACTGGAAGAGCGGAATCGTCTGGGCGTTGACCGACACCACCACCTGGCTCCGGTTGACCATCTGGTCCCGGGCCTGGACGGCCACGTTGATCTTCTGGTTGAGCCCGATGAGGCCGGTGTAGGGGCCGCTGGTGATCGTCCGCGGCGCCGCGGCCCCGTCCCGGGTGGCAGTCGCCGTGATGGTCATGCCCGGAATCGTGGGAGCGGTCAGGGCCGCCAGGTCGGCGTCCGAGATCGAGCCGTCCGACATCGCCAGCTCGAGCTGCGCCATCACGGCGTCGGCGCCCGCCTCGGCGGCGTACGTGGTGCGGGAGCCCCAGTAGTCGACGCCGGCGGCGCGCTGCACCATGACGATGCCCGCCACGGCCGCCCCGACCAGGGTCGCCAGCAGCACGAGAATGATCAGCGCCGCCTCGAGCGCGAAGCCCCGGCGGTCCTGCAACGGATTGCGCATCGGACTCTCCTTGCCAGCCCCAGCCAGCCCGGTTGAGACCCACTTCACTGGATCTGAATGTCGTGCCCGGGACCGGTGCTGTCAATCTGAATCTCGCAAGTCATGTACCATTACTGTACACTTTTGCGACGTCTAAGTCTTTATACCAAAGAAAGTTAGAAAACGCGATGACAATGCACTGGTCGGCGACCGAATTCGGGCTTCTGCCGGCTGGTGTCCCGCCGCCGACCTCTGAGCCTCCGCGCCCACCGGGAGCCTCCTGGCCGGATTCCTTGCTCCCTCCACCCGGGGGGGCCTATCTTGTGGGCCCGTAACATCATCCAGTCTTGCCACCCCCACGCTCACCTCATGGCCGACACCACCCTGATGGACAAGCTCGTGTCGCTCTGCAAGCGACGCGGATTCGTATTTCAGTCTTCCGAGATCTACGGGGGGCTGGGGTCGGTCTGGGACTACGGGCCGCTGGGGGTCGAACTCAAGAAGAACGTGAAGGACCTCTGGTGGCGGGCGATGGTGCACGCCCGCGACGACATCGAGGGGCTCGACGCCGCGATTCTGATGCATCCAAAGGTCTGGGAAGCCTCCGGCCACGTCGCCGGCTTCACCGATCCGCTGATCGACTGCAAGACCTGCAAGGCCCGCTTCCGGGCGGACAAGATGGAGGACGCGCAGTGCCCCCAGAAGCCGAGCAAGCGGCCCGGGGAGCACACCACCTGCGCGCTCACCGAGCCCCGGCTCTTCAACCTGATGTTCAAGACGTTCATGGGCCCAGTCGAGGAGCAGGCCGCCACCATCTTCCTCCGCCCCGAGACCGCCCAGGGCATCTACGTCAACTACCAGAACGTCCTCAACTCGAGCCGCCAGAAGGTGCCGTTCGGCATTGCCCAGATCGGCAAGGCCTTCAGGAACGAGATCACCCCCGGCAACTTCATCTTCCGGACCCGCGAGTTCGAGCAGATGGAGATGCAGTTCTTCGTCAAGCCCGGCACCGATGCCGAGTGGTTCGAGCGCTGGCGGGAATGGCGCCTGGCCTGGCACCACGCCATCGGCCTGACGCAGGCCAAGCTCCGCTGGCATGAGCACGGCCCGGGCGAGCTGGCCCACTACGCCAAGGCCGCCTTCGATATCGAGTACGAATTCCCGTTCGGCTGGAGCGAAATCGAGGGGATCCACAACCGCACCGACTTCGATCTCAACCGCCACCAGGAATACTCGGGGAAGCGGCTGGATTACTTCGACCAGGCGGCCAACGAGCGCTACGTTCCCTACATCGTGGAAACTTCGGCGGGCGCCGACCGGGTCACGCTCACCTTGCTCGTGGACGCCTACCGCGAAGAGGAAGTCGAGGGCGAAACGCGCGTGGTCCTCGGCCTTCATCCCGCCGTGGCGCCCATCAAGGCCGCGGTGCTCCCACTGGTCAAGAAGGACGGCATGCCCGAGCTCGCCGAGCGGGTGTTCCATGACTTGAAGAAGCGCTACAACGCCTTCTATGATGACAGCGGCGCCATCGGCCGGCGCTACCGCCGGATGGATGAAGCGGGAACGCCGTTCTGCGTGACGGTCGACGGGACGACGCTGGCGGACAAGACCGTCACGGTCCGGCATCGCGATGCCATGACGCAGGATCGGATCTCCCTCGATCAGCTCACGGCTTGGATCGGGGAGCGGGTGGTCGTCGGGAGCTGACGGGCGTCGGGACAACTGGTCCCCTGTCCCCAGTCCCCTGTCCCCGAGGGAATGCGAAGCGAATTGTTTGCTAACGGCTAATGGCTAACGGCTAACGGCCGACTAACGACCAACGACTAACGACTGAGTTCCCAATGACGCACGAAACCCAGACCTCCCTCTCCGGCGCCGAGGTCCTCGCCCGGGCCAAGGCGTTCTTCGCCGACCGGGTGCCGGCCAGTTCCGCGTATCCCGAGAAGGAGGGGCCGGCCTGGCTCGCGCTCCGCGGCCAGGGGGGCGAGGAGATCTCGCTGGCGGTCGCGGCGGCCGGCAACGGCACACGGGTGCGGGCGTCGACGCTCTTCTTCGACCAGGCCGTCACTCGCTTTTTCTCGACTCTTCCGGCCGCAGGGATGTGACCGTGAGCGCAACCCAGGGATTGCCGGTCCGGGTCATGGTGCAGGATGCGTGGGACCAGGTCGAGCTGACGGTCTCCGGCGCCATGTCCGTCGCCGAGCTGAAGCAGAAGGCGCTCGGCATGACGCACGTGGATACGCCGGCCGACGATTTCGCGGTCAAGTTCCGGGGCGCGGAACTCTTCGATGAAGCACAGAGCCTGGCCAATGCGGGTGTCGTGCCGATGGCCAGCCTGATCGTCGTCCCGCGCCGGCGCCGGCCGGTCCGATAGCCCATGGCAGTGGTGCCGGGCCGGACCCTTACCATCATTGCGGTCGGGTTCCTGGCACTCGATGGGGTGCTGCTGGGGCTGGCAGGATGGTGGAATCGGCGGCTGGAACTGGCACTCGCCGGAGGGGTCCTGCTGCTGGCGGCGCTCGGCGTGCTGCTGCTCTGGAAGCGTCAGCGGCAGCGCCTCGCGGACATCACCGCCGCCCGCGCCGCCCTCAAGGAGGCGGCGGGTGAACTGCGCGGGCTGATCCGCCGGGAAGGCCCGGGCGGCTCAGCCGGATCCTAAAACCAGGTCACGATCAGGCGGGGTGGGGTAGCGCCCGGGCAGCAGGTGGTTTCGGCATCGGTGAAGTAGGCGGCATCGTTGGTGGCGTCCTGGTTCCCCTCGGCGCCGGAAAACTGCAGTCGGTATTCCGTGCGGACCAGCCCATTGCCGATATCCGCCGCCACCCAGTTCGTCACCAGCAACTCGCGGGTTCCCAGCGTCTGATCGACTGAAATGGTGAGCGGGCCCGGCGAGCCGGCCAGCGGCGGCGAGAGGTAGTCCACCAGCGAGAGGGGATTGCCCAGCGTCACGTGGTACACCTTGACCGAGCCGAATTTGCCGTAGGGGTCTCCGAACACCTGCCCCTGGTTCAGGACCAGTTTGGCGGAGACGATCTGGGCGGTCTGCGGAATGCCGGCCACGCCGAAGCTGAAGACTTGCCGGTAGTAGACCTTGTTGTAGTCCCCGACCAGCGGCACCGTGGTCGTCGAGAAGTTGCCCGAGTTGTCGACCCAGCCGTCACGCGCCGCATTGCTGAACAGGGTATCGACGTGGTTGGCCGAACTCCCGCCGCCCGAGTCCTGGTTGCAGGCCCCGACCGCGATAGATGCCGCCAGCCCGGCGGCGACGCTGAACTGCCAGACCGTTTTCCGGATCGAACGAGCCACGAGATGGCGCTCCGGGAGGAGTGACGAGCTGCGAGTGAGAAGCTGCGAGTCGCGAGCTGCGACGCTCAAGGCGTACACCACAAGCGCAGTGAGCGGATGCTAGCTGGCCTATTCCCCCCGGTCAACCGATGATGCGATGAGTGTGCGCGTTTTCACTCACCCGGCGTGCCTGCGGCACGACCCCGGCCCGGAGCATCCGGAGCGGCCGGCGCGCCTTAGCGCGCTGCTCGAGACCGCCCGCCGCCTCCCCGGCATCGAAGTGATCGAGGCGGCGCCGGCCGCGCGCGAGCTGCTCCTCGCGGTGCACCCGGAATCCCACCTTGCTCGTCTGGAGCAGATCGCGGCCCGGGGCGGCGGCGATCTTTCGCTCGACACCACGATGAACCGCTCCACCTGGGACGCGGTGCTGGGCGCCTGCGGCTCGGTGGCGGAGGCCATCGATTTCGCCAGGAGCGCCGAGGGCCACGCCTTTGCGGCGGTCAGGCCCCCGGGGCACCATGCCCTGGCCACGCAGGCGATGGGCTTCTGCTTCGTCGGCACGGCGGTGATCGGTGCGCGCTATGGCCAGCACCAGGGTCTCGACCGGGTGCTGATCATCGACTGGGACGTGCACCACGGCAACGGCACCCAGGCACTGGTGGAGCACGATCCCTCGATCCGCTACGTCTCCCTGCACCAGCATCCCTGGTATCCCGGCACCGGCATGGCCGAGGAACGCGGGGTGGGGAATGTGTTCAACGTCCCCCGCGCCGCGGGGATGCCGGCAGAGCGGTATGTCGCCGACCTCTGGCACGCGGTTACCGCCGCGACGGAAGGGTGGACGCCCGACCTGGTGCTGCTCTCCGCCGGGTTCGATGCCATGACCGGCGATCCGCTGGGCGGATTCACGCTGGAGCCGGCGCATTACGCCGACCTCACCGCCCGCCTGCGCGACCGGCTCCCCGCGGTGCCGATCGTGGCCCTGCTGGAAGGCGGCTACCGTCCCAGTCGCCTCGCCGATGGCGCCGCCGCGGTGCTGCGGGCGCTCGGCTGATCCCGTTATCTTCTCTCTCCACTTCCCTCCGCCGAGGACTGCGTGACCCAGCGACTCAGGCTTGAATCCGAGGTGCTCAATCTCAGCACCCGGCATCCATTCATCATCGCCCGCGGCAGCACGACGGACTACCGCACGGTCATGGTGCGCCTGATCGACCAGGACGGCGTGGAGGGATGGGGCGAGGCGGCGCCGACCAGCTACTACGGCGAGACCACCGAGACCGTGCTGGCCGCTCTCAAGGCGTACGGGCAGGTGCTGCCCGAGGATCCCGCGCACCTGGAGCAGGCGGAGGCGGCGTTCGAGACCCGGCTGCATCGCAACCCCGCGGCGCGCGCCGCGCTCTCGGCAGCGCTGCACGACCTGGCGGGGAAGCGGCTGGGCGTGCCCGTGTACCAGATGTGGGGGCTCGATCCGGCCAAGGCGCCGATGTCCACCTTCACCATCGGGATGGACACGCCGGAGCGGATCCGGATGAAGGTCAAGGAGGCCGAGCAGTACCCGATCCTCAAGATCAAGCTGGGGTCCGATCGGGACCTGGAGATCCTCAAGGCCATCCGGGACACGACCAAGAAGGAAATCCGGGTGGACGCCAACTGCGGCTGGACCGTCAAGCACACCATCCGGATGCTGCCGGTGCTGGAGGAGTTCGGGGTCACGGTGCTGGAGCAGCCGCTGCTGCCGCGGAACTACGAGGGCCTCGACCTGATCCGCCGCCACGCGAAAATTCCGCTGATCGCTGACGAGGACTGCGAGACCGCCTCCGATATTCCGCCGCTGGTCGGCCACGTGGACGGGATCAACATCAAGCTGGCCAAGTGCGGCAGCCTGCGTGAGGCGCTCCGGATGATCGCCATTGCGCGGGCCAACCACATGATGGTGATGGTGGGCTGCATGATCGAGAGTTCGCTGGCCATCACCGCCGCCGCCCACTTCACGCCGCTGGTGGATATCGTCGACCTCGACGGCGCGGCGCTGCTGGCCAAGGACCCGATGACCGGCGCCACGATCGACGGCGGCCAGGTGCGGCTGCCCACTGGAGCGGGGTTGGGCGTCACCCGGCGATGACCGCAGCCTTCGGCCAGGTGGCGCTCCCTCTGCCCCTGGCCCAGCCGTACACCTACCGCATTCCCGAGGCGATCGCCGACCGGATCCGTCCCGGCGCCCGGGTGGTCGTCCCGGTCCGCCAGCGCGAGATGGTCGGCATCGTGGTGGCGGAGGCCCCGCCCCCCGAAGGCGTGACTGCGCGCGACATCCTCAGCGCCCCCGATCCCGAACCTGCCCTCACCTCACCACTCCTCGGCACCGCCCAGTGGATGGCCGGCTACTACGCGGCCCCGCTCGGACTCACCCTCAAGGCCATGCTCCCCGCCGCACTCTGGGGCGAGTCCCGCGTCATCGCGGTGCTGGCCCGCGGCGGCGAGCGCGCCACCGGCGGACTCGGCGGCGAGGTGCTCGACTGGCTGATGCGCAAAGGCGGGGAAGGCGCGGTGCCCACCATCGCGCGGGCACTCAAACGCCCGGTGTGGGATGCGGTGAACCGCCTGGTGCGGGTGGGCGCGCTGACCCTACGGGTCGAACCGGCCGAGACGGACCGGCTGGAGGCACACGAGCGGGTGCTGGTGCTTGGGGAGCCGCCTTCGCTGCTGGAGCGGGAGGAGCAGTTCAAGCGGGCCAAGGAACAGCGCCGCCTGCTCGAGGCGGTGGAGGAGCTCGGCGGCCGCTCCCCGCTCAAGCACCTGCACGATCAGCTCGGCTTTTCGGCGGCGGTAGTGAAGGCGCTGGTGGCGCGTGGCCTGGCGACGATCGAGGAAGAGACGAAGCTGCGCGACCCGTTCGCGGGGCACCCCGGCACGCCACCGCCGACCGATCTGACGCCCGCTCAACGCACCGCGCTCGCGGCCATCGAGGCACTGCCGCCCGGAGGAGCGAGTCTCCTCTTCGGGGTGACCGGCAGCGGCAAGACGCTGGTGTACCTCGAAGCCATCCGGGCCGCGATGGCGCGCGGCAAAGGCGCCATCCTCCTGGTGCCCGAAATCAGCCTCACCCCGCAGACCGTCAGTCGAGTGCGGGGCGCCTTTGGCGACCAGGTGGCGGTGCTGCACAGCGGGCTCAGCGACGCGGAACGCGCCGACGCCTGGCGGGCGATCCGCTCCGGCGAGAAGAGCGTCGCCGTCGGCGCCCGCTCCGCCATCTTCGCCCCGATTCCCGACCTCGGTGTGATCGTGATCGACGAGGAGCACGAGGCCAGCTACAAGAACGGCGAGAGCCCGCGCTACCACGCCCGCGATGTCGCCTACGTACGCGCCCGCCTCGAAGGCGCCCGCTTGGTGCTTGGCAGTGCGACACCATCTCCCGAGAGTTTTGGCAAGGTCGGCGAGAAGTTGCAGCTCATCCGGCTGCCGGAGCGGGTGGGGGGGCGCCCGATGCCGAAGGTCGAGGTGGTGGATCTGCGGCACGCGGAGCGGATTCGTGAGGCGGGAGCGGTGCCGTGGTCATCGGCGCTGGATACGGCGGTGCAGTCCACCCTCGATCGCGGCGAGCAGGCGCTGCTGCTGCTCAACCGCCGCGGCTTCGCGTCATTCCTCCAGTGCCCCTCCTGCGGCGACGTGGCCCAGTGCAGCCAATGCAGCATCAGCCTCACGGTGCACCAGGCGCCGGCCGGGCTCCGCTGCCACTACTGCAACGCCAGCGAGCCGCTCAATCGCGCCTGCCCCAAGTGCGGCCACGCCGTGCAGCGGATGCGCGGACTCGGCACCCAGCAGCTCGAACGGTGGCTGGCCACCCGCTACCCGAAGGCGCGGCTGGCCCGGATGGATCTCGACACCACCAGCACCCGGTGGTCCCACCACCGCATTCTCGAGTCCGTGGGCCGGGGCGACGTCGACATCCTCCTCGGCACCCAGATGATCGCCAAGGGGCTCGACTTCCCGAATGTGACGCTGGTGGGAGTGATCGACGCGGATACCGGGGTCTATCTCCCCGACTTCCGGTCCGCCGAGCGCACCTTTCAGCTGCTGGCGCAGGTGGCGGGGAGGGCGGGGCGGGGCCCCAAGGGCGGGCGGGTGATCGTGCAGACCTTCCGCCCCGATCATCACGCCATCCGCCACGCCGCGGCGCACGATACCGAGAGTTTCCTGGCGGAAGAACTCGCCATGCGGGAGTCGCCGCCGTACCCGCCCACTGTGGCGCTGGCGAACATTCTGGTTTCAGGCCCGGACGAAACGAAGGTGGGCACTGCCGCCGCCGATGCCGCGGACTGGTGTCGCGGCCTGGTGGCGCAGCACAACCTGCCGATCACCGTCCTCGGTCCCGTGGCGAGTCCACTGGCCCGGATCAAGGGACGGTGGCGGTGGCATGTGGTGCTCAAGGGACCGGCGGAAGAGATCGGAAGGGTCACCCGCTACGCCGCCACGCACCTCGCACGGGCGGGGGAGCCGCGAATCGTCGTCGACAGGGATCCGGGGAGCATGCTTTAGGAACCGCGACAAGCGAAAGGCGAAAGGCGAAAGGCGAAGAGCGAAGGGCGAAAAGCGAAAGGCGAACTGGCATCGCTTTTCTCTTTTCGCTTTTCTCTTTTCTCGCAGTTCAGCTAGCGACTAACGACTATCGTCTCTCCTTCGCCCACCCAATCTCGGCGCCAGCGTAAATCGTCCGGCTGGCCCCGGGCTCATACACCCGCCCCGCGGCGCCATTCACCGTCACCGCGCTGATGTAGTTCTTATCGAACAGGTTATCGACCCCGATGAAGGGGGCGATGATCATCGATGACGGGTGGAAATTCCAGCCCACCCGCACGGCCGTGATCCCGCCGCCGATGCCGGGCGGCATGCCGGGCGTGGAGCCGCCGGCGCCGTCCACCAGCAGGGTGTTGGCGTCGTCGGCGAAGTAGGAGCCGGCGAAGGTCTGGTCGATATCGGCCCAGCCGTCGCGCAGGATCTGGGCACGGAGGCCCAGGCGGAGGAAGAACTTGGGCACGCCGGCGACGCGGTTGCCGTCCAGGGTGTCGGTGGTGGCGCCGTTGACGAGGCGGTACTCGGTGAAAGTGTAGTCGGCGTAGGTGTAGCTGCCGAAGAGCTTGACGCCGTCGATCGGGGTCACGTCGGCGCCGATCTCGAAGCCCTCGTTGCGGCTCTTGCCGGCGTTGGTGTAGTACGCCCGCCCGCCGACTTCGCTGTACTGGGTGATGGCGTCCCTGTACTCGATGTCGTAGATGGCCAGGGAATACCCGAAGCGGCCCCGCCGCCCCCGGGCGCCGACTTCGTAGGTGACGGCCTTCTGCGGCTTGAGCGAGGTGTTGAAGCCGCCGGTGGTGTTGGGCTGGTTCACCAGCTCCGTCGTCGTCGGCGTGTCGAAGGAGGTGGACACGTTCACGTACGGCACCAGCAGCTCGGCCGCGTCGTAGCTGAAGCCGACGGAGGCGCTGGGCGCGTGCATCGTGATGCTGCCGCTGTTGTCGACGCCGTCGCTCAGGTGGTGGTCCGCCACGTCAAAGGCGACCCAGTCGTACCGCAGCGCCACCAGCGCGCTCACCTTGGGCACGAAGTCCCAGCTCAGCTGCGCGAAGGGGCCGAACTCGGTCACCTTCTCGGTCTGGTCGAGGATCAGGGTGTCGGGCACGCCGCTCACCGACCGGGCGTTGGTCCGGTTGTCCCGCATCCGCTGCAGGTCGAGGCCATAGGTCAGCTTGGCGGCGCCGTCGTGCTCCAGCAGGTTGATGCCGCTCAGCCGCAGCCCGCCCGCCGCGCGATCGATGGCCACATAGGTGCCCGCCGTGGGTCCGAGTCCGTCCGGCGGCGGAGCCGCGAGCGGATTGCGCAGCGTCCGGGTCACCCCGAAGATCGTGGCCTGGTAGGTGTTGCCGCCGTCGGTGAGGTACTTGTAGCCGAGGGAGGCCATGCCCTGCGAAACGTCCTTGTCCGCGTTGCGCCGGATGTTGTTGGCCGCCGCGGAATCGGGGTTGGCCTGCCACTCCGCGTAGGTCAGGGCGCCGGGGTTCTGCGCCTTGGGCTGGTCGGCGTAGCGGATGTGGGCCTCGAGCGAGCCGTGCGCCGACGTCACCCAGTTGCCGCCGAAGTTGACCTGGGTCAGGTCGCTGGCGCTGTGCTGCCGGAAGCCGTCCACGCTGAGATGCGAGACGGTCAGCCCGCCGGAGGCGGTGCCCGTCTGCCCCGAGAGCCTCACCCCCGCCTTGTACATCCCGAAGCTGCCGCCTTCGCCTCGGGCCGTAGCGGCGAGCGGGTCGCCCACCCGTTCCGAACTTAGGCTCACCACCCCGCCGGACGCATTGCCGTACAGCGAGGCCGCGGAACCGCGCAGGACTTCGGTTCGTCTTACGTCTGACAGGTCGAGGTTGATCAGGGTGCTCTGGCCGTCGGGCATGGTGAGGGGCACGCCGTCGAGCAGGATCTTGACCCCGCGGGTGCCGAAGTTGGCCCGGGCCCCGGCGCCGCGGATGCTCACCCGCTCATCGAGCGAGAAGTTGTAGCGGTTGCCGATGTACACGCCCGGAATGTTGTTGAGCGACTCGCTCAGCCCCACCGTTGGCCGGCCCCGCTGGATCGCGGTCGAGTCGAGCACCGAAACCGGCGCCGGCACCCGGCGGAGCGGCTCCGGGGTACGGGTCACCGTGACGCTCAGTTCGGGGAGGGCCACCGCGGTGGAATCCTTGCGCGTGGTGTCCGAAGTGGCCGGCTGCTGGGCGGCCAGCAGGGCGGGGATCAACAGCAGGGCCGGCACCAAGGCGCCGGTATTCTTGGGGGTCGGCATGCAGTGAATGGTAACCTGTCCCTCTCTCGACGTTTAGCTTGTATCGGCCCTCGGCCGGGCCTAGATTTCCGCCACCGTATGACACATCCCGCCTATCGCGCTCCCGACTTCGGCACTCCGATGCTGGCCGGGGCTCCCGAAGCCCGTTTTGTCCCGCTGCCGGCCGACGGCGTCCTCCCCGAAGGCTTCTTTTCGACCTCGAACCTGCCCACCTATCTCCGCATCGGCGGCCGCTGGGTGCTGCCCACCCGGCCGCGCATGGACTGTGTGGTGGTGCGGCGCGGCGACGCGGTCGAAGTCATTGAGCCCCGCCGGCTCAAGAAGGGCGAGCTGATCGCCATGGGTGAGGCGGAAGACGGCTCCGAGGGCATCTACGTCCACACCGCCGGATTCCTGGGCGGCGCCCACAGCGCCAACGAGTTCCGCTTCATGTCCACCGAGGTCAGCCGCGAGCGCCCGGTCAACTACGAGGAGCTCGCCGCCCGCCTGGTCGACGAGCGCAGCCGAGGGGGCTACCTGCTCTGGGTGGCCGGGCCGGCCCTGGTCCATTCGCGGGCCAGAGGCGACTTCGAGTGGTTCATCAATCAGGGATTCGTGCAGGCGGTGCTGGCGGGCAACGCCGTGGCCGTGCATGACATCGAGGCCGCGATCTTCGGCACCACGCTGGGGATGACCAACACCGGCCAGCCCACTGACGGCGGCCACGGCCTCCACATGCGGGCCATCAACCAGGTGCGGGCCCTGGGATCCATCGAGGCGGCCGTGGACAAGGGGCTGATCAAGAGCGGCATCATGCACGCGGTGGTGCGCCGCAAGGTGCCCTACGTGCTGGCCGGCTCCATCCGGGACGACGGGCCGCTCCCCGGCGTCTACAGCAACAGCCTCGATGCGCAAGATGCCATGCGCGAACACGCCGTCAAGGCCACCGGCGCCATTCTCGTGGCCTCCGCGCTGCACGCGATTGCCGTCGGGAACATGCTGCCCGCTTATCATACCAACTTCGGTGGCGTACCCACGCCGCTGATGACGATATGTGTAGACCAGACGGAGTTCGTGGTCAACAAGCTCAAGGACCGCGGCACCCACCAGGCCTACGGGGTCGTCACCAACGCCCAGGATTTCATGCACGTGCTCCGCTTCTACGTCGAAAAATGCTCTCCCGCGGCATCCTGACCCCCGCCGCCACCGGCTGGGAACGGCTGGCCACCCAGGTCGCCGGCGAGATTCCCGTCGCCGAAGTCGACGCCGTATGGGTGTTCCGCCACATCCGGCAGGAAGGACGGGAGTTCGGCACCGCCGTCATCTGCCGCGCCGATGGCGACCGGCGCCGGATCTACACCGCCCGCTACGCCCTGACCCAGAAGGGGAAGGAACGCGGCAAGTTCGAGGCGACCGTCGCCGAGATCGGCAGCGGCCCGATCGACGCCGTGGCCGAGCTGATTGCCGGCGTCCGCCGCCGCATGGACGACGAGATCCCCGAGACCGTCGACGTGGCCCGCTGGTTTGCCCACGTGCCGCCGCCCGAAGCCCCCGCCGAATCCGATGGCCCAGCTCACTCGGGATGAGGGCGAGGCCCTCCTCGAGCGTTTCCGCCGCTATCTCCGCGACCATCGCCAGCCGGTTACCCGCCAGCGCGAACTGCTGGCGGAGATCGTGATCGCCTCGGGGGAGCATCTCTCCGCCGACGCGATCATCCGGAAGCTGGAGGAGAAGCGGGAGCGGGTCGGCACCGCCACGGTCTACCGCACGCTCGACCTGCTGGTGCAGAGCGGGGTCGCCCGGGCCCACGATTTCGGCGAAGGGTACCGCCGCTACGAGGCGATGGGGGGCCGCGAGGACCACGAGCACCTGGTCTGCCTGCGCTGCGGCAAGGTCGAAGAATTCACCAACGAGCGACTGGAGCGGGCGCTCCCGGTCATCGCGGACGAACATCACTTCCAGCATCAGCGCCACCGGGTCGAAATCTTCGGCCTGTGCCAGAACTGCCAGAAGCTGGACCTCGGAGAGCTGGGATGAACCCCCCTGTCACCCTCGATTTCGGTATCGCCTTCCTCGGCGGCCTGCTGAGCTTCCTCTCCCCCTGTGTGCTGCCGCTGGTGCCTTCCTACCTCGGCTTCCTCACCGGGATGAACCTGGACGAGATGGAAGGGAAGCGGTGGCTGGCGCTGTCCCACGCCGTCTGCTTCGTGATCGGCTTCTCCCTCGTCTTCCTGGCCCTCGGCGCCTCGGCGACGGCGCTGGGCTTCGCGCTCAGGCAGCACCAGGGGCTGCTGCAGAAGATTGGCGGCGTCCTCATCATCGTCTTCGGCCTGGTCTGCCTCGGCGTGATCAAGATGCCGAGCCTGATGGCGGACAAGCGGGTGCACCTGGCGGACAAGCCGCTGGGGTACCTGGGCTCGGTGCTGGTCGGGATGACGTTCGCGGCCGGATGGACTCCCTGCATCGGTCCCGTCCTCGGCGGCGTGCTCGGCCTCGCCAGCAGCTCCGCCGACGTCCACCGCGGCCTGCTGCTGCTCGGCGCCTACTCGGCCGGACTCGCGGTGCCCTTCCTGATCGCGGCGTGGGCCCTGGGATCGTTCCTGGCCTGGTTCCAGAAGTTCCGGAAGTACCTGCCGTGGGTCATGCGGCTCTCCGGCGCACTGCTCGTCCTGGTCGGCATCCTGATGGTGACGGGGCAGTTCACCCGGCTCGCGACGTGGATGCAGGGGCTGACGCCGGAGTTCTTGCGGGAACGACTCTAGGCGGAAGGACGTCGCTGGGTGAGCGGTAAGCGGTGAGCGGGAGGCGCGGACTGACATTTCGGTGTGTCGCCCCGACCCCGAGCGTAGCGAGGGGGAGGGGTCTGCCGGATTCCGCCAGGTCGCGTAAGTCGTCGTGCGAACCCATCCTGCCCTGCAACTCACTACCAGTCCGCCGCCAGGTCCTGCCAGAGAGGATTTGTCGCGGCAATCAAGCTCAACCGCTTGGCGCGACTCCATCCCTTGATCTGCTTTTCGCGCTGAATGGCCTGGAGTGGTCCTGCGATTGCCTCGTAGTACACCAGTTTGGTCACCCGGTACCGGGCCGTGAAGCTGTTGCGTCCTGGACTGCGATGCAGCTGCATGCGACGGGTCAGGTCGCGAGTGACCCCGGTATAGAGCACGCGCGTCTGACTGGCGAGGATGTAAACGTAGAGGGTGCGCATCGGGCGTCGTATTGGACGCCCATCAAGTTCTCTGCGGCAGTCAACAAACCATCATTCCGCTCGTGGTACAATTTACGCCTCTGGGCGGCCTTCCCTGGACCCCTCCCCCTCGCTTCACTCGGGGTCGGGGTCGGGGCGACACACCCAGAAGGTGGGAGAGCTGCACGTACGGTGGGCGAAAAAGTGTGTCGTCCCGAGGGGACCGAGGGACCTGCCTGGGGTGGCAGCGGTGGGGACGACGTCCTGCGCGGAGAGGGGCGAGGTCATTTCGCGTGACGACTGACGCCTTGGGGCGGAGTCTAGCAGACCCCTCGCTCCGCTCGGGGCGACACACCCCAAGGGCGAGTTCCGTTCCCCTATCTCCTATCTACTATCTCCGCAGTTTCCAGCTCTTCCTCCGCCTCCTGCCGTCTCAGCAGCTCCCAATACCTCCCCCGCCGCGCCACCAGCTCCGCGTGCTTCCCCTCCTCGACGACCTTCCCACCATCCAGCACCAGGATCCAGTCCGCCTCCCGCACCGCCGCGAGGCGATGGGAGATAATGATCGTGGTGCGGCCGGCCAGCGCGTCCCGCAGCGCGTGAAGGATCCGCGCCTCGGTGCTCGCATCCACCGCCGACAGCGCGTCGTCCAGCACGAACACCGGCGGCTGCTGGGCCAGGGCGCGGGCAATGGCGGCCCGCTGCTTCTGGCCGCCCGAGAGGTTGATCCCCCGCTCGCCCAGCATGGTGTCGAAGCCGTTGGGGAGATCGGGAATGGCCGCCGAGAGCTGCGACACCTCTGCCGCCGTCTCCAGGCGGTTCTCCGGCGCGCCCAGCAGCACATTCTCCCGCAGCGTCTCGCTGAACAGGAACGTCTCCTGCGGCACGAAGCCGACGGCCTGGCGCAGCTCCCTGAGGTCGAGCTGCCGGAGATCGATCCCGTCGAGCAGGATCCGCCCCTTCTCCGGGTCGTACGCCCGCACGATCAGCTCGGCGAGGGTCGACTTGCCGGCACCGGTCGCCCCGACGATGGCCAGCGACCGCCCCGGCGCCAGGTCGAACGACACCTCCGTCAGCACCCACCCGCGGTCCTTGGCGGTCGGATAGCGGAACGACACCCCCTCGAACGTCAGGCGACGGGCCCCGCGATGCGGCGGCAGTGCCACCGGTACTGCCGGCGTGGTGATCGCCGGCCCCACATCCAGCAGCTCGTTGAGCCGCCCCATCGACGCCTCGCCGCGGTTGACCAGATTGATCACCCACCCGAAGGCGATCAGCGGCCAGATGAAGGTCGACAGGTAGACTCCGAACGCCACAAAGTTGCCCACCGACACCCGTCCCGCCATCACGTCCTGCCCGCCGAAGTAGAGCACCGCCGCCGACCCCAGCCCCGCCAGCACGGTGAGCAGCGGGTTGAACGCCCCCGACGCCGTGGCCAGCGCGATGTTCCGCCGGGCGTATTCCGCGCTCAGCGCCTGGAACCGGTCCGACTCGGCCTGTTCCTGCCGGTACGCCCGCACCACCCGGACGCCGGACAGGTTCTCGTGCACGAACCGGGTCAGCTCGCTGAAGTGGTCCTGGATGGCGAGCGACCGGACGTGGATCGCCTGGCCGAAGAAGATCATGACCAGCGGCAGCCCCAGCATCGGCAGCAGCGCCAGGGTGGCGAGGTGCGGGCTGATGCCGATCATCCGCGGGATGATGATCCCGCCCCGCACCGCCGTGTCGACCAGGTACATGATGGCCGGCCCAGCGGCCATCCGGACGGCCAGGAGGTCGTTGGTGAGCCGAGCCATCAGGTCGCCGGTCGGGGAGCGGTCGTAGAACTCGGAGGAGAGGGACTCGAGGTGCACGAAGAGGGCGTCGCGCAGGTCCCGCTCGACGTAGCGGCTGCCGCTGTTGAGGGTCTGCCGCATCCCGTAGCGGGCGGCGCCCCCGGCCAGCGCCGTCACCACCAGCAGCAGCACCGCCCTCTGCACCTCGGCGAAGGGATGGCCGCCGGCGATGGCGTCCACCCCCTCCTGGATGAACTGCGGCCCCTTGGTGATCAGGTAGTTGGAGACGAGGATGAAGCCCATCCCCGCGGCATAGGTCCGCCAATAGGGCTTGAAGAAGGGGGCCAGGCGGCGGAGGTGGCGGAACATGGCCGCAATGTCGCCAATTCAGGGCGGCGGCGACAAGGCGGGGGGCCGGGGGATCCGGTAGGGGCTTGATTAATCAAGCCCCCACCGGAAAGGGAACCGGGGCTGCGCATCCCGGTACAAGGAGTGTATTTTCGGCCACGGTGCGGGGTGCCGAACCCCGCCGACCAACCAGCCATTTTCTGGTCAGGGCTTCCCTGATCGTACCTGGCCGCTAACTGGAGGCTGTGACTCATGAACGGAACTTCCCACTCCCGCCTGGCTCTTCTCGCCCTTGGACTCGTCCTGGCGGGGTGCAGCAAGGGCGAGCAGCAGCAGGCCGCGGCGGACAGCAGCCGGAACCTCGAGATGGCCCCGGCCGACACCACCGGCGCCAAGCCCAACGACAACCCGGCGGCGACGCCCCCGGCCCAGTCGGCCGCGAACCCTGCTCCGATCCGGCCCGCGGCGCCCAAGCCTGCGGCCCCGAAGCCGTCGCCCAAGCCGACCGAACCAGCCGTGATCACCCTGCCGGCCGGCACGACATTTACCGCCGAGGCGCAGGACACCATCAGCAGCCGGCACACCAAGGCGCCGGTCGCCTTCAGCGCGCCGGTGCACGAGGACATCAAGGACAAGAATGGCCGGGTCGTGATTCCCGCCGGCGCCGTGCTGCGGATCCGGATCACCGAGCTCGCCCCCGCCGAGAACAAGAGTCAGAAGGACGGCAAGCTGGCGGCGATCCTGCTCAAGGTCACGATCAACGGGACCGAGTACAAGCCGGCGGCGTCGATCGACTCGATCGCGCACCTGGTGAAGGGGCGTGGCGTGACCGGTGGTGACGTCGCCAAGGTCGGCGCCGGCGCCGCGGCAGGTGCCGTGGTCGGCGGATTGATCGGGAAGGGGACCGGAGCGGTGATCGGTGGTGTCGTCGGTGCGGGGGCCGGTACGGCGGTCGCGGCGGAGACGGCGGACCGGGACGTGGTGATTGTGCCGGGGAGCCATGTCTACGTGACGTTGACTTCCGACTTCACGGTTCCGAATCCGAACAAGAAGTAGGGGCGTGAGAGGTGAGAGGTAAGAGGTGAGAGGGTGATCGCAGGCTGAGGCATGGGGTTTGTCGTCCCGACCCCGAACGCAGTGAGGGGGAGGGACCCAATCCAGCCCGCAGATCACGGAGCGTCGTCCGAGCTTCTTGCCTCCGCCCAATCGACTAACCACGAAAGCCGGCCCTGGAAACGGGGCCGGCTCTCGGTTTTCTGGGGGATTCAGGGATTGGAGAGCCAACGCCCGCGTAGCTGACTAGTTCCGCATGAGGGCGCCGGCCAAGGAGTCCAGGCAGGCTTGCCGCACCTCGGCCAGTGCCGGGGAATCGATCTTCTGCACTTCGGCCTGTACCCGCTGCAGGAACTTGGCCTCATCCGGAGCCGAGCTCGGAGCCCCGCTGCAGAAGGATGCCGCGATCTTGCCGCTCGTCCAGCCATGATTGAGGTGCCAGGTGAACACGGCGGCGGGACTCTTCGGCAGTCCCGTGATCTCCGCGTCGCCCATTTCCTCCATCTGCTCGGCTGACCAGTCGTACTTCGGCACCAGCGCGGCGCTGACCGGATACCAGGTGGTATCGGCGGCTTCGAGGTGCCTGAGCACGACGTGCCACGCTCGACTCCCCGCGGGCATGGCGCGCAGCGCCGAGTCAGGACCCGCCTTCTGGACAAAGGCGAGAAAGCTCTCGGGAGTCGGGGCCGTGGTGCGAGTCTGTCCCACAGCGAGGCTGAGGGGGCAGGCCATCAGGCCGCCGAGGAAGATGGTGATCCGCATTGGTGGGCTGAATCTATCCATACCATAAGGTGTTGAAGGCCAATTCCCTTACCACCCAACTGCCTAGCCAACTACCTAAGCATCCGTCTGGCCGCCCAAAGCCGGCCTTGAGGATGAGGCCGGCGCCTTTTCGATACCTATGTCCACAAGGCCGTTAGGGAACGCCCAGGTCGAGATCGACAAGCAGGGGACGGTGATCGCTGAGATCACTCCACGGCTCCTCATCAGGAACAGAGACGTTACGGATCTTGGACAGCCAGCCCTCAGGGATAAAACAGAAGTCAATGTGAAAGGGTCTGGACTTCTTGCGCCAGAAATAGTGGGTGGCTCGAGTTTCGGAGCCGTACGCCTCATTGAACCAGGTGTGGTAGGCGCTATGCAGGCCGAATTCGTCATTCAATCGCCTGGAAAGGCGAGAGAAATCCGTGGCGAGCCTAGGATTATCCCATGCAACGTTGGAATTGAAGTCGCCCAGCACGACGGCTGGGCCATTGGTCAGCAATCGCGAGTAGGCGGTCAGCGATGCATCCAGCCCCAGAAGGTATTCGTGCTCCTTCCGAGTCCAGACAAGCAAGGCAGTGAAGGCAAAAGGGCCACCAACTCGGAACGGCACGATCGACCACGGCGTTCCGGCCGCGCGTTCCACGGGCTCTGCGGTCCAAGGAGGTGCGGCAAAAGCCGCTAGCCCAATGCGGGGGTTTGCGCCGAGCCAAGTCAGACCCGGCAGGGGCTGAGAGGGCTGCCTGACTTCCTGGAAGACGGCAAAGTCGGCCGCGAGCGCGGAGAGGGCGGGTGGGAATGTACTGCGCCCAGTCTTGCAGGCATTCCAGGTGGCTATTCGGATGGTACCCTCCGGCGCACAACATTGACTTCAGGGCGTTCAACTGCTGGTTTGGCCCAACAATCTCTCAGTTTCGATACTGTGGAGTCATAGCCGCCCCACTTAGACGAATCCTTGGTCCTCCAGTATCACCGCGAGCGACGTAATGCGATGGCGTAGACCTGAGCCACCTACCACACGCGACCAACTCTCGACGATCAGAGTGTCTTTGCGGGCATCGCTATCGAACCAGTAGGAGAATCCACCCGTCATGCCAGGTACTGGAAACCAAGCTGGCGCTTCCTTCAGGGGATGCTGTCGGGCGAGGGAGGGTAGTCGGGGGATAGGTAGGCCGCCCTCTCGGCATCTTGAACGGATCAGGCCGTGAAAGAGCTCTTGAAGACGCTTGAGGTCGATGATTGAAGGATCAGGATCACGTGCTATGCGTGGCATTGGGAGGCCAAGTTGAAACAGCGCTGAATGGAGGAGTGCTGGCCCTCTAACGCAACTGACTTTGAGCGGAGCGGCGGGGCGTGCACCGCTTTTGCGGACCAAGCGTGCAGGAGGGGAGCTCCGATTTCGGACGAAGCCGCGGGCGCCGGGCCCAGCCGCGCACAACTCAAGGTTCTCTGGTCGGTGCACCACCGGATCAAACTCCTGCCATCCCCAAGCTGGCCGCGCCCGATGGCTTCAATCGCTGGTTAGCCAGCACCTACTCGGTGGGCAGTAGCGCCGCCGTCGACTGGAATAGACCGTGACTTCCGGCGAGCTCATCAATCCTGGCGGACAATGCCGGGAGGGAAATGATCTCAAGGTGAGATAGTGAGAAAGGTGCGGTGCCATGCGCATGAGAAAGAGGCCACACGTGGTCAACAAACAGGGTCACTTTGTCTGTAACGGAGGGACCTCTGGCAACGGTGCCTTCAGAATTGTATTCAAGCACCCAAAGGCGATCCGCAGGGACTAGGAGCATGGGAATAACGCTGACGACCATATTGGCGTTTCCCCTCGCTATGGCGTCGGTAAGGAGTTCATACGCGCCGTTCAGTGATTGAGCAATCTTCTCGTATACCGGTCCATCAGAGGTCAAAAACGAGCCATCCTGTTTGCGGCTGACTTGGTCTGTTTGCCTTCCCACAGGTCGAAGTCGTTGGTAGACGGAGTGTGGAGCAGACATGCGGTGAACGGAGCCATACCAAAGATGCTCATACTTACGCACAATAAGATCGTGGTATGACTCCCATCCGAGGCGAGGAGTTGTTTGGACCAGCAGCGGGCTGGTGTCGCGCAGGTTCTTACACTCAACAACAAGAGTGAGATTGGTTCGCTGGTTTACCCGAAACGCGCGTATGTCAAACTGCCGCGCCTTATTCGTGACAGGATCCCTGTAGGTGGCGGAATGCTGACACTTGAATCCGAGTGCGATGAGCGCGTGCAGCACCTGCATCTCAAACGAGAAGTCTGAGACCTTCAGCAAATATTCCTCAACGTCGGCTTGGACAATCGCCGTCTCTGTTTTGGCCATTAGGAGGTGCAGATCACGAAGGTGGAGTGTTGGCTAACAGATCGCGTTTAAGTTACGCGCGATCCGCGCACCGGCGCACAAAGTCAAGTGTCCTGAGAGGAAACGTCGCTGATCAAACTGCTCCCATCTTATGCCGGCCGCGCCCGTCGGCTTCAGGCGCTGACTAGGTAGCATCATTGCTGCCGCGGGACCGGTGCGCCCGATAGTAGGGGCATCGTAACATCTGGTGGAAGCGCCGGCTCATTATCTCGCCGCGGAGCTATCCGAGCGAGAGCGTCAATTGCGCCTACGAGATGACTCAGCGCGGCTCGAGCCAAGTCATTTGCTTGGCGTCGATCCCCCAGCGTCGCTTGTGCCCAGCCGTCAGCCCCCTTACCCGTTATGGGCGAGGCCCCCAGGGCATTGACTCGATCCGCAAAAGCGAGAAATCTCTCAAACCCTTCCTCGGCTGCGGCCCCTTCATTGCCGCCCGCAATGGATCCGAGCCGGAGCACGGAAAGCACGTGACGCTCAAGGGGATCAAGCGATTGAGAGGTTCCCACAGTACCAAACCACTCAAAGGCACTTCGCTGTTCGACAGCCGTTGCCAACATGGCTTCGAGGCTTCGCCGTGCAAGCCAAGCTGGCCCACGAAGGCGAATTCGAGCTGCACGACGGCGATCCCAGGCGCGGTAAATCTCAAGCCCGATCTGAACACCAGCAAAGGCAGCTAGAGCGATGGTGGCGATCGTGGTCGCCAAGATTTGATTTGCCTCTAGCCAAGCCATGGTCATCCGCACTGAAGGTGGAGCACTTTGATATGAACGGGAACTGGGATGCTAACTAACTGGTATTCGGTGCCCAAAGGCCGCCCCGCCCCCCATCCTGGCCGCGCAGAGTATGCCCTCCCCCCGCCAGCCCGACAACTGTCATCGCTGATAGTCGCACTCCCCGACCGGGTGGCATGAACGCCCAGGCTGCCTCAACCGGTTGAAAAGTGGCTACCGTGGCAAGGGTTCATGGATGAACCGAACTCCAAACATCGAGCCAGCGGGGTCGTAGTCTGCAACCTGTGGATCGGTTGAATAGACGCAGAGGCTGCTTGGTGGGTCAGCTGGGACGTAGTTCATTGGCCAAATGGTGAAGCCGGTTCGTAGCGGTGAGCGTAACATCGAAAGTTCGCGCCTGAGACCAAGCGCCTCACGGCAAAAGTTCTTGGTAAACGAGGTCTCTTTACACTCAATCGCGAGCCAGACCTGCTTGTGTGTTGGCCGCGGGTCCGCTGTTTCGTCAACCAATGCAATATCGAGTTCGTGGAAGTCGCAGCGCGTCGGAGGTTGGGGCGCCCCTCGCAGTTCATGGCTGAGCGTCAGACAGTAAAGGTTCGTCGTAAGAATACCGCGTCCCCTGTTAGGGTGGTCGATCTCAAGGTAGGGAAGGTCTTTGCGAAGCCAGCCTCCCTTGGCGCGAAGGGCAAGTCGACTCCCGCGAACTAGGACGAGAGTCGCATGCTCGTCCTGAGCGAGTCTCTCACAAACCAGGCTGAGTACCCACGCCTCGTAGACCTTTCCCCACCTACTCTTGATCGGAACTAGCCCGGTTCCCGTCTGTCCCGAAAGAAGACCAATTGTCGCCTCCAAGCGAGCGATGACCTGCATTCGAGATAGTCTAGGCACCCTCATCTATCTCCCGAGCAATCGCCTCGATTGCATCCGCCGCAGTGGAAAGTGTAGGCACCCGTGACAGGTCATATTGTTCCCCCGCGTCGTCGTCAATGACGTCGATACCTTCCGGATGACCGCCGTCAACCGTTTCGACGCAGCGGGCAATGCGTTGGATGGCTTCGCGATAGGTTGCTCCTGACCGAGCCCTCAGAGCTGTGGCAATTGCGAGTAGGTATGCCGCACTCGCTTGATCTGCTGATTCGTACCGCAGGCCAACCTCGGCTGCGGCGTTCGCGACCCCCGACAGACCGAGCTCCTCGAGGCGAGTATTCAGGTACTCGCGGATTGCCTGAAAGTCTCGTTGGTTCAAAGGATTCTCCATCGCCGTCTACCGATACTTCACTCGGATCTTGGACTGCATTTGTTCCTGGGATAGAGTGGCGCAGCCAGCCTGCGAGCTGTAGGCCACAAGCCCAAGATTGGTCGTCCAAAGCCCAGCCGTCCGCGGCGGGCCCCCGCCCATTA
>DATEHG010000106.1:0-11135 GCA_035279705.1 Gemmatimonadales bacterium | reverse complement strand
GGCGACTGGGACGAGTACACGGTCACCGGCACACCCGGCCAGGAGGTCTACGCCCTGTTCGCGAACCCGGTCCCGTGCTGCTTCTATCCCACTGCAATGGTTTCCGATCCGGCGACGGGGGACACGCTGGCGATGAATGTGGCACAGGGGACGCGGATCCTCGGGCCATTCACCCTGCCGGCCTCCGGTGTGGTGGCGCTTTCGGTGTTCGAGTATCCGCAGGTGTTCTTCAGGCAGTGCTACGACGCGACCTGCGGCAACCTCTTCGGCGGGACGGGCCCCTACACCCTTCACCTGATCGCCCTCAACCGGGCGCCGGAAACGGCACCCGCGGCGTACACGATTGGAGATACCGTCAGCACGGAGGCCCTTGCTCCGGCCGGCGATATCGACGAGTTCACGACCACCGGAACGCCTGGGGACACTTTGACGGTGTGGTTCCGGGTCCGGGCGGCCGTGGTGCCGGCAGGGGGAGCCTTGTCGATCGTTGCCTTCGACCCGGCAGTCGAACCGACGTCGGCCCCGAACGTGGGCATCTTCGGCCAATCCTTCTTCCAGGCCCAGACCGTCGTAGTTCCGGCCTCCGGACAGCTCCGGATCCGGGTTCTCGGCTATGGCCTTGACGGCACCAGCATCGAGACGGCGCCGTACGCATTCTTCCTCAGGCACGGCCCCTGACCCCAGGGGGACAGGCGGACAGGACGGACAAGGCGGACAGGACGGGCAAGGCGGGCAGGCGGGCAGGCGGGCAGGCAGCGGGATTGCGACTTCATTCGAAAGTTTCACCCCTGGCTTGCTAGCCAACCAGCCAACCAGCCAACCAGCTCGATGCCCTTCAAGCCCACCAAGTCCGACCTCGCCGCCGCTTTCGGGAAGCGCATTCCCGACCTGATCTCTTCCGACCTCGATGTCCTCTTCTGCGGCATCAATCCGGGCCTCTATTCCGGCGCCACCGGCCACCACTTTGCCCGGCCGGGAAACCGGTTCTGGCCCACGCTCAAGGCTGCCGGATTCACCCGGGAGCTGGTCAGTCCCTGGGATGAGCGCGAGCTTCTCGACTACGGGATTGGGATAACCAACCTCGTGGCGCGCACCACCGCGGCGGCGGCAGAGCTCGAAGCCGATGAACTGCGGTCCGGCCGCGCCATCCTCCAGCGCAAAGTCCGCCGCTACCGGCCCAGGGCCGTCGCAGTACTCGGCATCGGCGCCTATCGAATGGCTTTCGACAGTCCCTCGGCCGCCTTCGGCCGCCAGCCCGAGCATCTGGCCGAGGCCGAGCTGTGGGTGCTGCCGAACCCGAGCGGATTGAATGCGAGCTACCAGCTGCCGGATCTGGCGCGGAGCTTCGGGGAGCTGAGAGAAGCCGTGAGGAAGGTGGGAAGTTAGGAAGCCAGGATGGTTGGATGGGAGGATGTGGAGATGTGGCACCCGTATGAACTCCTCATCGCGAGCGTAGCGAGGGACCTGCTTCAAGGTGATGGTAGGCGAGGGAGCGAGCCACTGGTGGGGGTGAGTAGGTCCTTCGGTCGCTTCGCTTCCTCAGGATGAGGTGCATCTGTAGTTTCGATCCGCCGATCCCCCGATTCAAGGGGACCCATGTCCATCCTGAACCAGCTGGCCAGCGCCCAGGGTCGCCGCGACCAGGTGCCGAATCGGCGCCTCGCCGAACGCCTGGCGCGGAGCCGCGATCGAAAGGGGATCGCGGAGGTGGCCCGGAATCTCCAGAACCGCGACCGGCGGATTCAGGGAGATTGTGTGCTGGTACTCGAGGAGATCGGCGCTGTTCAGCCACGCCTGATCGCTCCATTCACGGACGATCTCCTGGGACTGCTCAGCAGCCGCAACAATCGCCTGGTCTGGGGTGCGATGGCGGCGCTCTCGACGGTGGCCGCGGACAGCAGCCGTCGCCTCTTTGCAAGACGAGCACTGCTGCTCCATGTCACCGCGTCCGGATCGGTGATCACCCGGGACAAGGGGATCAAACTCCTCGGCGTCGTCGCCTCCCGGGCTCCCCGGTACCGGAAGGCGCTCCTGCCGTGGTTGCTGGCTCACCTCCAGACCTGCCGGTCACAGGAAGTTCCCCAGCACGCCGAGAGCATTGCCATCGCGGTGAACGCGGGGAACAGAGCGGCATTTCTAGCTGTGCTGGAGGGGAGGCTGGACGGCATGCGCCCTTCGCGGGCGGCGAGGGTGCGGCGGGTGATTAGACGGGTAGACGGGTAGACGGGTAGACGGATAGACGGTCAGGACGGACAAGACGGTCGAGTGGCACGGCCTCCCGGATCCCCGCAGTCACCAATGACCAACGACCAACGACCATCAGCTTATGGCTTGAGGCTTATGGCTTAAGGCTGATTAATGGATTCCAGTCCCATCGCCGATAGTCGAGGTGTATCAGCCAATAGATCGTGACCTCCGGAGCACTGGTCTTCGGGGGGAGGAAGCGGTCTTGGCGTCGACCACCTGGAGCCGGACATGGGCTGGAACCGCAAATTCACGATAACCGCCAAGCTGGCGTCGCTCGTCGGCGTCGCGGTGCTCGGCTTTCTCTGCTACGGGGTAATTGCACTCAGCACCCTCAACGAGCTCAAGGTCAACGGCCCGGTGTACGAACGAATCGTGCAGGGCAAAGACCTGATCGCGGACATCCTGCCGCCTCCCGAGTACATCCTCGAGACCTACCTGGTGGCGCACCAGATGCTGGACGAACGCGATCCCGCTCGGCTCGAGGCGTTGATCACGCGCAGCGAGTCACTGAAGCACGACTTCGACGACCGCCACGCCTACTGGGTCGAGCATCTGCCTGACGCTCCGGTCAAGGCAGTCATGACGGTGCAGTCGTACCAGCCGGCGCTGACCTTTTTCGATGTCCTCAAGTCTCAGTACATCCCGGCCCTGCGCCGCGGCGACCAGGCGGCCGCCCGCCGGTTGCTCGATGGTTCGCTCCGGGACAGCTATGACCACCATCGCGCCGCCATCGACTCCGTGGTGGCGCTGTCCAATACGATCAACGCCGCCGAGGAGGCACAGGCCCGGGCCACTATCGGCCAGCGCACGGTTGTGCTGGTCGGACTCGGTGGGGTCATCGTCCTGCTGGTTTGCCTGTTCGGATTCTGGATCGTTCGCGGGATCGTCGGCCCGCTGGGAACGACGGTCAAGGTGCTGGAGGCCGTCGCCGCCGGCGATCTCAGTCGCACGCTCGAGGCGGGATCCCGGGACGAGGTCGGCCGTCTCGCGGAGGCGCTGAATCAGACCACGGCCGGCATCCGCACCGCGCTGCAGGCGGAATCCATCGACTGGGCCGAGGTCGGGCGCCAGCGCGAGGAAGTGAACCGGATCAGGCAGCTGGTGGAGAATGCCACCATCAACATCGCCTTCGCCGATCGCGACCTGCGGGTGCGTTTCGCCAATCCCGCCTTTGTGGGTACGATCTCCCGGCTGCAGGGAACGCTGGACATTTCCGCCGATCGCCTCCTCGGCGTGTCGGTCGAGAGCTTTCCGGGGCACCAGGTCGACGTGCTGCGCGATCCGGCCCGGCTGCCCTGGCAGTCCCGGATCGAGATCGGTGCCGAGGTGATCGACCTCTCCGCCACCGCGATTCTCGACGCCAACCGGCAGTTTATCGGGCCGATGCTGACCTGGGACGTGGTGACCGACCGCATCGCCGCCGAGCGAAAGGCCCGGGAGGCGCAGGAGCGGGAACAGCGCCAGGCGGAGGAGTCCCGCGAACGGGACCGGCAGGCCGCGGAAGCGACCAGGGAGCGGGAACGGGCCGAAGCCGAGCGGGAGCGCGAGGCGCTGGGGCGGGAGCAGCGGGTGGCGGAAGAACAGGCTGCCAGGGAGCGGGCCCAGGCGGAGCGCGAGCGGCAGCAGGCCGACGAGCTGCGAGCCAAGGTGGACAGCATCCTGGTGGTGGTTGATGCGGCGGCGGGCGGCGATCTGACGCACGAAGTCACAGTGCGAGGCGAAGATGCCATCGGGCGGCTGGGGACGTCGCTGGCCCGCTTCTTTGCCGATCTCCGGACCAGCGTCGGCGGCATCATTCGCAATGCCGAAAACCTCACCTCGGCCTCCGGAGAGCTCAGCCGCGTCAGCGAGGGGCTGAGTGGCACGGCGGACCGGACCTCGTCCCAGGCGGGTGTGGTGTCCGCCGCTTCGGAGCAGGTGTCATCCAACGTGCAGACGGTGGCCACCGGGGCGGAGGAGATGACCGCCAGCATCCGGGAGATCGCCAAGAACGCCTCGGAGGCCGCCCGCGTGGCGATCGAGGCGGTGCGGGCCGCCGGCGAGACCAACGAGACCGTCGTCAAGCTGGGCGAGTCGAGCGCGGAAATCGGCAAAGTCATCAAGGTGATCACCGCCATTGCGCAGCAGACCAACCTGCTGGCACTCAATGCGACCATCGAGGCGGCTCGAGCCGGCGAGATGGGCAAGGGCTTCGCGGTGGTGGCCAACGAGGTCAAGGAGCTGGCCAAGGAAACGGCGCGGGCCACGGAGGAGATCAGCGGCAAGATCGAGGCGATCCAGGGCGATACCGGCCGGGCCGTGAGCGCCATCCGGACGATTGCGGAGATCGTGAACCGCATCAGCGACATCCAGACCACGATCGCGAGCGCCGTCGAGGAGCAGACTGCGACGACCAACGAAATCGGCCGCAACGTGACCGAGGCGGCCAAGGGTTCGGCCGAAATAGCGGAGGGGATCAGCGCCGTCGCCCAGGCGGCCCGGGACACTACCGATGGCGCTGCCACCGGGCGCAAATCCACCCAGGAGCTGGCCCGCATGGCAGCGGAACTGCACAGCCTGGTGGCGCGCTTCCGGATCAGGAGTGTCGAAAGCCCTCGTCACGTCGTCGAGCGAGCGGCTTAGAGGTCGTCGAACATCCGGCTGCCCCGCTCGAGGCGCCCTGCCTCGTCGGCGCAGCCGGATACGGATCCCCGCAGTCACCAATGACCAACGACCAAGGACCAGCTTATGGCTTAAGGCTTACGGCTTAAGGCCAATGCCTTTCTGTCGTTCCAGTGCCCACTCGCCGCCCAGGTGTGCCATTCGCTGCATCGCCGCAGATTTTCGTGCACGCCCAGATCCACGCGATCGTCACCGGCATCCAGTGACCGTCAGCACGAGGGTCACATCAATTCCATTCCAATCGCCGCAGTCCGGTGACCATCCAGGGAGAGGTGCGCATGAGAGCCAACAGTGTCGTTGCGGCGATGGCGGGCCTGGTGTTCGGCGCGTCGATGTCGCCGTCGCCGGGAGGGGCGTCGCACACTGACCCACAGCCTCCGGCCACCACAAAGGCCGCTCCACTGCGGGACCCCGTCATGACCAACGACTCGGCGTTCATGGGCGTGTTCTGGAAGCAATACGGCGTCGCTTTCGCCGATGGGGCCATCCCAGCCAAGTACAAGCAGCTCTCCGGTGCCACGATGTCGGTGGTGGTCAAGTGTGAAGACTGCCTGAGATACCATGTCACAATGGCCATCCGGCACGGTGCCACTCGCAAGGAAATCGTCGAGGCGCTGCGCATCGGCATGCTGACCGGCGGCTCTTCGGGAATGCCGACGATGGGCGCTGCCTATATGCTGATGGATAGTTTGCACCTGAAATGAGTGGACGAGGCGGACGAATTGCCCGCTTCGCGCTGTGCGCCCCGACGCGCTCGACCGATTGCTGTTTGCTAACGGCTAACGGCCGTAAGCTTAAGGCTTAAGGCTTATGGCTTAAGGCCGTCCGTTTTGCCGCCAACCCCATGCTCCGCCAGCCACCGGAGCGACTGCGTAATGCTGCCGGTTGCGAGCGCGAGGCTGGTATCGGCGGCGCCATAGTAGAGATTGATGGTGTCGCCGTCACTCCCGATCGTGTAGCCGCAGGGAAAGGCGACGTTGCCCACGTCCCCCGCGCGCTCGTACGGCGCCTCCGGGCCGAACACCCATTGGTCGCCCCGCAGCAGGCACTGATCCGGCTGCTCGAGGTCAAGCAGGGCCAGGCCCAGGCGGTAGAGCGCGCCCGAGGCGGTCTGCCGGACGCCGTGATACAGCATCAGCCAGCCCTGCGGCGTTTTGATCAGCGGCGGTGACAATCCCACCTTGTTGGCATCCCACCACCCTCCGCGTCGGGCCTGCAGTACCATCCGGTGACCGCCCCAGTTCCGCATGTCGGGAGAGAAGGAGATCCAGATATGGGCGCCGGAGTCGTGCATCGGCCGGTGCAGCAGGGCAAAGTTGCCATCAATCCGGACGGGAAGCAGGGCGGCGTCCTTGTCGTCGGGCTGCATGACGAGCCCCAGCCGCTCGAACGTCCGGAAATCCTCCGTCAGCGCCAGTGCGACGCCCGGCCCGCCGCGGCTGAACGCGGTATAGGCAATGGCATACTTGCCGAGTTCGTCCATCCAGGTGATGCGCGGATCCTCGACTCCCCAGACTTCCTCCGGATAGCGGTCGGGTTCGGGGCGAAAGGTAGGAGTCGGATCGATGAGCCAGCCGTCGACACCGTTGGCGGAGCGGGCGGCGCAGAGATGGGAATGTCCGCGCCGATCCTCCACCCGGCAGAGCAGCAGGGTCGTGCCATCGGCCAGGCGGGTCGCCCCGGCGTTGAACACCGTGTGGGCCGGGTAGGGCCAGTCGGCCGCGGTCAGAATCGGATTGCCCGGGTGGCGCGTGAAGAGCACTTCATAGCCTGTCACGCGAGGTCGGCCCTTTCCGCGGCCCGCATGTCCCAGAGTGCCAGCAGAAATGAAAGGGTGGATTCCGCTCCCTGGTTCTCGTTGACCCGGTCGGCGTGGAGCCCGTCGCGGCAGCCGCCAGTCGAGACGTCGTACAGCGGTTGCTGGAGGTGATTCTGCCCCAGGAACCACCCGAAGGCGGAACGGGCATGACGCGACCAGGTGGCATCACCGGTGAGCCGGTGAGTCTGCAGGCACGCCGCGACCATGCCGCACGCCTCGACCGGCTGCTGGTCGAACCGGGCGGGAGTCGATCCCCGGCGGAAGAACCCGTTGGATCCCACCGGTGCGAAGAACCCATCGGGGGTATGCTGCAGCGAACCGAGCCAGGCCAGGGAGCGGGTGCCGATCGCCACCAGGTCCTCCCGCCCCATGGCGGTGCCCGAAACGATCAGCGCCTGCGGCAGGCGGGCGTTGCAGTAGGTCACCTGGTCCTCGAACCAGGGCCAGTCGTCGCTGCTGGCCCGGTGGTACAGGTCCGCCAGCCTGGAGGTCAGCAGCTCACGCATGGCCTGCACGCCGCTGTCGCCCTTGAAGGTGCGGAGATATTCGTCGAGGCCCAGCAGGGCGTAGGCCCACGCACGGGGGCTTGAGAGATGCGTGAGGGCCGGGAGTGCGGCATGAAACAGGTCGCCGCTGAGGCTGCGGCGGGCCGGATCGCGGGCCCGCCCGACGACGGTGCCCAGCGCCCAGAGTGCGCGGCCGTGGCTGTCCTCGGATCCGCGTGCCTCACCCCAGGTCCGCTCGTAGGTCAGGAAATTCCGGAACCGGCCGTACGCGGGGTGGAACGCGTGGTTCACGAAGGCCAGGTAGCGCGACGCCAGTGCGCGCGCCGGCCGGCGCTCCACCGCACCGGCCTCTTCCAGCAGCACCATCAGCAGCAGCGCCCTGGCATTGTCATCGAGACAATACCCCTCGGCGTAGCGTGGCACCACGAAGGAGGCGTGCTGCAGCAAGCCGGTGTCGTCGGTCATGCAGCGCAGGTGGTCGAGGTTCACGTCCGGCAGGCTGGTCGGCCGCTCGGCCAGGGTCCGGGTGTGAAAGGCGCTGCGCCGCCGGTCCGCATGGTCGCCCACGGCCCGCTCGAGGCTGGCCACGTGGCGTCGCGCGACGGCGCCCCAGGCCATACCCCGCCCGTACCGCGCGGCCTTCTGCCGCATCCCGCGGGCACGCTCCTCGTTGCCCAGCAACCCGATCACTTCCCGGGCGATGGCCGCCGAATCCCGCCAGGGCACGAGAATGCCGCGTCCGCCGGCCAGCAACTCGCTGGCGTACCGGTACGGCGTCGAGATGACCGCCTTGCCCGCGCCCACGGCGTAGGCCAGGGTGCCGGAGGTGCTCTGCTCCGAATTGAGGTAGGGGGTGATGTAGATGTCGGTGGCCGAGAGAAATTCTCCCAGCTGGGCCTGGCTCACGAAGCGATTGTGAAAGATCATGCTGCCGTCCACGCCCAGGCGCCGGGCGCGTTCCTCCAGCATGAGGCGGTAGGTTTCGCCCGACTGCTCCAGTACATGCGGGTGGGTGGCCCCGAGCACGATGTAGACGGTGTCGGGATACGCCTCCAGGATCGCGGGGAGCGCGTCCACCACATGCTCGATGCCCTTGTCCGGCGACAGCAGGCCGAAGGTGAGGATGACCGACTTGCCGGCCACGCCCAGGTGGTCCTTGTCCCCCGGCGAGAACATCGCTTCGGGGATCCCGTGGGGGATGATATCGATCTTTTCCGCCGGGACTGAATGCACCCGCTGCAGCAGCGCGGCGCTGTGCCCGCTCATCACCACCAGGCGCTCGGAGAGGCGCACCACCTCGTCCATGACCTGGCGCTGGCCCGCGTCCGGTTTGGCCAGGACCGTATGCAGGGTGGTCACCAGCGGCATGCGCAGCTCGCCGAGCAGCGGGAGGACCAGGTTGCCGGCCCTGCCGCCGAATATGCCGTATTCGTGCTGCAGGGACAGGACATCCACCGTCGAGACATTCAGGAAATCCACGGCGCGGCGGTAGGAGGCGACGTCATTTTCCTCGATCTCGAACCGCACCCGTGTCGGGTAGGCGTGACGGCGGCCGGCATCGTTCATGGCCACCACGAGGCAGTCGATGCCGGGGAATTCGGCCGCGATGGCGGCGCCCAGGTCGGTGGTGAAGGTGGCAATGCCGCACTGGCGGGGCAGATGATTGCCGAGCAGGGCGAGGCGCTGGATGGCGCTGGAAAGAGGACGGTTGTCGCCGTCGGATGCGATGAGCGTTGCCGCGACCGCGGAGGCCGGAGCTGGCTGCAAGAGGAGCGTCACGAGATCAACCTGCTGGCACGAACGGGAAGGGAACCAGCGGCCGCGAGGGGCCGGAAGCACGCCAGCGAGGCGAAACCGGAGGTCGGCTTCGGCAGGGGATCGGTCGGCGCCGACGATCGGTCCTGAGGAATGGCTTCCTAAGGTAGTCGGATCGGGGGATCGCTGGGTTGACGAGATGGACGGGGAGGGCAACTGCGAAGAAGGAGGAGGGAGGAGGGAGGAAGGTGGAGCTGGTCCCCTCCTCCTTCCTCCTTCCTCCTTCTCCTCCGTTTACCAACGACTCATCGCTAACCGCTAACGGCCAGGAGCTTATGGCTTAAGGCTTATGGCTTAAGGCCGATGTCTTTCAGGCGTCCCCGCGCCTCGCCGTTGGTCGAATCCCGCTGGATCGCCTGGCGATACGCACCGGCAGCGCCGCTCGTATCCCCCTTCATCAGCAGGATGTTGCCCCGGAACACCGACATCCCGCTCGACCCGGGAAAGAATCCCTCGTTGAGCTGCAGCAGGGCCAGCGCGTCATCGTACTTCTTGCCCTCCCGGGCCAGGCGGAAGGCGGCGATGTTGAGGCTCGACTCGCCGAAGTCATAGGCATCGCGGCCGAGGTAGCGGTCCCGCAGCGCCCGGTAGGCCCTCGTCGCCGAATCGACCCCCGCCGAGGTCGCCGTCTCCTGCACCAGTTGGTACAGCGGGATCGGCCGGCTGATGCCGCGGTGGCAGGTGCGGCAGGTGACCTCCACTTTGGCCACCGGCCGCTCGGGGATGGTGTCCAGCCGGCTGTTGATCTCCGCCACCATCCGCATCATCTGCCGCGCCACCAGCTTCGTCCGCTTCTTGTCGCTGGGAAAATCGAAGGTCTCGAGGCTCTTGCCCTCCTCGCCCACGTGGCAGAAGGGGCAGCGCACCCCCAGTCCCTGGGTGATGTTGCGCATGGCCCCGACCACCTGCGTGACCGGCGTGTTGTGCGGGATGACCTTGGTGTTGACCAGCGAATCGGGCGGCCACTTGCCGGTGACCTGCCCGCACAGCACCGCGGGGCACAGCATCGCTGCGAGGGCGAGAGCGTGACGCATGGTGGTACCTGTGGTTGAGGGGGGAAAGTCCTTCGGCCCTACGGCGGCGCTTGCCCGGAGTTCCGGCCCTGACCCCCCGGCTTGCGCCATCGCCCTGGTCCGCCGACTCTTGTGGTCGCCCGCGGGCCAAACCAGGGATGGTTTTATCATGCCAGCGCTGACGATCGAGCTCAAGAAGGGAAGAAACGGTCCTACCTCGCTGGCCTGCGTCCGGGCGGACGGCAGCCGCACCTGGGCCAGGGTCCATCCCTTCCTGCCGATTCACGACCTCAATCACTGCGCCGTCGAAAGCGTCCTCGGCTTTACCGAGGCGTTCTGGGGACTGGTGGCCGGCGGCTGGGAGCTGGATGACTTCGCGGCGCCGGGCGCGGCCGGCCGCCTGCCTCCCCAGGCACTCTGGGCGGAGCACCTGGTGGGACTGCTGGAGCGCAAGGTGGCGAGCGATGCCAGCGGGCTGAATGAAGCCCTCGCGGCGAGCCTCCCCGAGACCCTCCGCCAGGGCGCGCCGGTAGTGACCGACGCCGATCTTGACGCGATCGAGCGGCTCCGCACCCGGCTCAAGACCCGCTGGGAATCGACGCCGGCCGGTGGCACGCTCCGGGTCGGGTTTCCGGCGAACAGGGCAGGGGTGTAGGGGGCGGCGGGGCAGTGTGAGTACGTCATTCTGAGCGCAGCGAAGGATCGCCTGAGGCATGGTCGCATTCCTGATGCGATCCTTCGCTCCCCCTCGCGCTGCTCGGGGCGCTCAGGATGAGGTGCGGGCCGCAGACCAACCAGCCAACCAACCAACCAGCCAGCCAACTACCCCAGCCGTGCCCCAACCCTCTCCCACCATCCGCACCGCCGTCCTCTCCGATGCGCCCCGCCTGGCGGAGTTGAGCGGGACTCTCGGCTATCCGACGTCGGCGGAACTCCTCGGAGCCACGCTGCAGCGGATCCTCGGCCGGGAAAGTGATGTGGTCCTGGTCGCCGAGGCTGGAGGAACGGTGGTCGGGTGGCTGCACGGAGCCGAGCAGGAGCTGCTCGAAATTGGAAAGCGCTGCGAGATCCTGG
>DATEHG010000105.1:0-12378 GCA_035279705.1 Gemmatimonadales bacterium | reverse complement strand
CGTCGTACCCCGCGCCCGGCCATCGTACCGGGAGGAGCCCGACCGTGACCAAGCAGCAGCTGGTGCGAGCGCTCGCCGAGCGGACCAAGCTCTCCCGTCCCCAGGCCGCCCGGGTGGTCGATACGCTGTTTGCGCCGGACGGCGTCATCGCCGGCGAATTGAAGAAGCAGGGCAGCGTGCAGGTGAGTGGCTTCGGGGTGTTCGAAACCCGGCGCCGCAAGGAGCGCACCGGCCGGGATCCCCGGACCGGACGCGAAATCAAGCTCAAGGCCTCAATCACACCCGCCTTCCGGCCTGGCAAGGCGCTGAAGGACTTGGTAAATCGCCGGAAATAGGTGGCCTGACGGACAGGGCGGTCAGGGCAGACAGGACGGTCAGGTCGCTCCGGTGCACTTCACAGTTTCGAATCCACTACCCGTCCATCCGTCTAGCCGTCTAGCCGTCTAGCCGTCTAGCTCCTCGGGCTCCCCCGCCGCGGGCTCCGCGGGCCGTCACGGCGCGGCCTGGCATCCGGAGTCGCGACGCCCTTGTCGACCCGCGCCATCACTCTCCGCTGCCGGATGGAAATTCCCGTCAGGCGATCCGCGATCTTCTCGGCGTCGGCCGCCGGCACCTCGATCAGCGAAAACGTCTCCCGCAATTCGATCCGGCCGATCTGAGTCCGGTCCACCCGGCACTCCCGGGTCAGACAGCCGACCAGGTCGTTGGCCGTGCCGCCGTCTTTCTTGCCGAGGCTGACCCAGATGCGGGCAGTGCCGGTCGTCGGGGCAGTGCTCGCTGGTTGGCTGGTCGGCTGGGCGGCTGGTTTGCCCGGCTCCAACCAGAGTCCGTACAGCGCGGCCGCCACCGCCGCAGGTTCATGGCGCTCGAAGAGGGGAGCGAGCGCCAGCAGCGCCTCACTCCCCACTCCTCCTTCCATCCTTGCGGCGATTGTCGCCCGGCGCTCGGCGGCCTCGTCCATCGCCGCTTCGATGGCGCCCGGAAGGCGAAGGACGGTGGCGGCCGGTGCCACGCGCCGGGCCCAGGAGAGGGCGTGGGCCGGAACCAGGAGCACCAAGTCGGCCGAGGCGGTGAGTGCCGCCAGCCGCACCGGGGTCGGAAGCTCGAGGGCGACGACGAGCGGACGGGTTCCCTCGGGCGCCGCCTCACCAGTGACGAGCGGAATACCGGCGCGTCCGGCGACTTCCAGTGCCATCGTCGATCGTCCGGGCGCCCAGATCGCGGGATTGGCCGGGTCCAGCACGTCGAGCACGGCGGTGACAGCCTCGGCACGCTGGCGGCGCGGCACCACCGCAATGTGGATTTTGCCGATCGCTCCGATGGTGGTGGCGGCCTCGGCTGGCGCCGGCGCCGGGTGTGGGAGCGCCACCTGCAGCGCCCGGCGGGCGTAGCGCTCTCCCAGCCCGGCCATGCGGCCCGGGTCCGAGGTGACGATTCCTCGCGGCGCATCCTTGGGGAGGTCCACCATCAGGGCCTCCATTTCCGACTCGGCCTTCATTGCCTCCGGCCAGGCCAGCATGAGACCGGTCAGCTCGGCGCACTTGAGCGACAGTCGCTGGGTCAGGGCCAGCGCCGTCGCGGGGGTAGTGAGGAGGAGCCAGCTCTCGGTTTCGCGAATACGGCGGGCCGCCCGGCCTGGGCCGGCAGCCACGATGAGGGGAATGCCCGATGCTGCAGCCAGCGAGGCGGCAGACTCGGCCCATTCATCGAGCGCGGGGGCAGGGGCGAGGAGGAGAAAGCGGCGGGGAGTCGCGGCGGTCGAGAGCATTCCGGCGAGGAGCGGCAGTGCATGCCAGGCCTCGGGCGGGGCTTCGAGGATCAGGTTGGTGCCACGGGCGGCCGCGGCCGCCACTTCCCGGGCTCTTGCCTCGGTGGCCACCCAGCCCTGACGCTCCAATTCGGCCGCCAGCGCGGCCGTCACATGGACTTCCTCGAACCCCGACATGATGCCCTCGATTGTCAAATAGCTGGTGCATTTCCGAGGGGGGAAAGTAAGGCGCCGGACCCCTCCGGCCAAGAGCGGGCGGACTGCGAGACGGATGGACGGACAGACTGGTAGACGGCCAGATGGCCCACCCTGTCCATCCTGCCCGTCTATCCGTCTGCCCGTCTTCGTTAGTTGACTTCACGGACACGTAGCGGGATTTTTCGCCCTCGCCCGCTCACCCCGATCCGGAATCTCCGCATGCCCGATCCGCTGTCCCCCAACCTCGTCCATCTCAAGCCCTCGGAAACCGTCGCCATCAGCAACGAAACCAAGCGCCGCCGCGCGCTGGGCGAGGACGTGATCGATCTGAGCGTGGGAGAGCCGGACTTCGACACGCCGTCGATCGTTTCGCAGGCCGGCATCGCGGCGATCGAGAAGGGGAAGACGCGCTACGCGCCGAACATCGGCATACCGGAGTTGCGGGCCGCGATGGCGAGGCGCCTCTCGCTCCTCTCGGGCGGCCGCGCGGTCAACGCGGACAACATCGTGGTGAGCAACGGCTCCAAGCAGTCGATCTTCAATGCCTGCTTTGCGCTCTTCGGGCCCAAGGACAAGGTACTGATCCCGAGTCCGGCGTGGGTTTCCTATCCGCAGATCGTCCACCTCTGCCGCGCCGAGCCGGTTGCGGTGCCGGGCGATCCTGAATGGGGCCTCAAGGTCAGCGCCAAGGACCTGGAAAAGGTCACCGACAAGCTGGTCCGGGGCCTGATCCTCTGCTCGCCGTGCAATCCGACCGGTGCCGTGTACACCGCCGCCGAGATCCGCGCCATTGCCGAGTGGGCCAGGAAGCACGATGTCTGGGTGATCGCCGACGAGATCTATCGCCCGATCCACTACGGCAACGGGCCGGCGCCGTCGTTCCTCGACCTGCCCGACGAATTCCTGGAACGGGTGGTGCTGATCTACGGTGCCAGCAAGGCGTACGCGATGACCGGCTGGCGGATCGGGGCGGCCCTGGCACCGACGCACCTGGCCAAGGCCATGTCCGCGCTCCAGTCCCATACCACCACCGGCGCCAATCAGCCGGCGATGTGGGCCGCGGCGACTGCCTTCGCCGACGACAAGGTCGAGCTCGAAGTGCAGAAGATGACCGCCGCGTTCCGCCGCCGTCGCGATGTGGTGGTGGAGCGTTTTCGCGTGGCGGCGCCCGGTGTCGAGTTCGTCGACCCGCATGGCGCCTTCTACTTCTTCTTCCGGGTCGATGGCGTGACCGCCGGCAACGTGACCAACGGCACCACCTTCTGCGAGCAGCTCATGGCCAAGGAAGGAGTCGCCATGGTGCCGGGCGCGGCGTTCGGCGACGACCGCTGGGTCCGGATGAGCTACGCGGTGTCCGACAAGGAGCTCGACTCGGCGCTCGAGCGGATCATGCGCTTCATCAAGGGGCTCATCGCCACGCGCGAGGGATGATGGCAGCGGTAGGGTTTGAGGTCCGGGTGGAGGCGCTGGCCGGTTCGCTGCCGGTCGTGACCTGGCGCAGAGACGAGGAAACGGAAATTCTCGCCGGCGGCTTCAATGTGCCGGCCCGGGGTCAGCAGGGCGTGAGTGCCTCGGTGGAACTGACCGATCCGCTCGGCGCCATCGTGGTGCTCGACATCAATTCGGGGCGGCTCACCGGGCTCGACATCGTCGTCTGGCCGGATGTGGAGCTGCACTCGGGCCTCACCCCGCCGGTGCCCACCCGGGATGCCGAGATTCTCTGGCCTGCCCGGCCCGCCCCCGCCGACAGCACCACGGCCCTCGAGCTGGAAACGGGCCTCGCCGCCACCATCAATCCCGCCGGCACCGTCCTCCACCTGGCACTCGGCGAGGGCCGCGCAAGCGAGACCGTGCGCATTGGCGACCACCTGCTGGTCGATGTGGACAGCCACAAGCGCCTGGCCGGTTTCTGGCTGCTCGATCTGCCGCCGCTCGAACTGCACCCGCTGGAAGACGAGCTCATCTGATCAGTTCGCGCCTCATCCGCCTCCGCCGTGCCGCCGCGGCACTGGGATTCACCCCCGCCTCCGCTCCGCCCGAGGCCAGCGAGGGCCGGGCCATCGAAGCGACCACCCGCCAGAGCACGATCGTCGAAGGTGAGTCCCTCGAGTGCCTGGATGTCGGTGCAGCGGAAGTGTGGACGGAGCCGGTGGCCTTTCTCGACGGCACCCAGCGGCTCGATCTCTTCGCCAACGCCGACGGCGCCGACTCGCTCTACTACGCCGAAGTGGCCGCTGGCGTGAGCCGCCGGGTGGAGAGGCGGCTGACGTCCGTGCTCCGGCAGCGGCGCGAGCTGATCATCGGGCGGGGCGCATCGCTCGAGCGGATCGGCGAGGCGGGCGGAGGATGTTTGCTGATTCCGCTGCCCGAAGACGTCGGTCCCCATCCGATCCGGGACAAGCTGCTGGCCGGGAAGATCGTGGATCAGCAGCGCGGCCAGCTCGAGGTGGCCGTCGGTCGCGCCTGGCGCGAGCAGGATAGAGGCTGGCTGATCGTCGATGGCTCGCTCGCCCAGAGTCCGGCCTGGGCCGGGGACGAACGGATGCTGGGAGTGGTGAAGAGTCACAGCGCGCTGCCGTTCGAAGGCGACGACCTGAATCGCTACCTGAGACTTCCCGCACGCCACAGGACTTCGGTCTTCTCCGTCGAGGCGCCCTTCGCCCAGGTCTACAGCTGGGCGCTGCGGCTCTGGCCCTGGGAAGGGAAGGATTTGCTGTACGGGCTGATCCGCGTCGAGGCGGCTCCCACTGAGGGCACACTGGAACGGGTGGACCAGCTCTCCAGGTATCTGCTGGCCGAGCGGGCGCCGATCAGCGCGCCGGACCCGAGGTGGGACCGGATGATGTACGGCATTCGGGGGGTTGAACTCGCGTTGAAGGGAGCGGGGAGCAGGGAGCGGGGAGCAGGAACTTCGCGTGAGCAGTGAGCCGCAAGGCGTGAGCAGGAACTGCGTGTGCGCGGAGCCGGAGCGGCGCAGCCGCGGAGGCGAGCGAGGCCGCGAAGCGGCCGCAGCTCAGCCCGGAACCTTTGGTTTCGGGGACGGGGGACAGGGGACAGGGGACCAGTGACGAATAACGAACCGCCACCGATCGGCCGCGTCGTCGCGACGGAACTCAAGCCGTCGACTCCGCACCAATTCCATTTCTGGACCGCGCTCGAATCCCCGGTCGGGATCGGGGCGATCGTCCGGGTGGAAGTGGAGGGAAAGACGGTGCTCGGCATCGTCACCGACGGCTTCGGGTATTCGGACCTGCAGAGCCCGCTGTTCGACGTGATCAGTGCCGATGCCGATCCGGCCCGGGCGGCGGCGGCCCCCACCGACCGCGCCGAGGTCCGCCTCTACACGGCGGCGGTGCTGCGGCAGATCCCGGAGGAGCCGCTCCAGCCGGTGCCGATCGGCGCGGTGTGGCTCGCCTCGGACGCGGATGTGGTCACCGCGCTCCGGATGGACGCCTACACCCAGCCTGGACAGTCGACCGGAATCCCGGTCGGCGTCTACAGTGCCGCGGGGCTCGAAGCTCCCGTCTACCTCGACGCCGACTTCCTGCTCGGCCCCGAGGCTGCGCACCTCAACATCACCGGCGTTTCGGGCCTGGCCACCAAGACGAGCGCCATCGAATTCCTGCTCACCAGCATCTTCCAGACTTTTCCGGCCAGCAAGGGCTCGATCGGCGCCGTCTGCTTCAATGTGAAGGGGCCGGACCTCTGCTTCCTCGATCAGCCTGGGGCGCTCACGGACGCGGACCTGCGCCTCTACGCGCGCCTCGGCCTGTCCGCCGAGCCATTCGGCAAGGTGCATTACTACGCGCCGCACAAGCCGGATGGCATCAACCTCAATACCCTCCGCTCCAACGCCCGGCTGTCCGGCAACACGGAGCCGCTGGTGTGGGGCCTTCGCGAAGTTCTCGATTACGCCGAGGTGCTGCTCAACCGGGATGACGTGGACGCCAAGGCGGGGGCGCTGATCGAATTCCTCGCCGAGAAGGTGGTGGGGCGGGAGTTCAGGGATGCGGCACGGGACGATCCCTTCCACGTCGAGACTTTCGCCGACCTGGAAGAGTTCTTCCGAGCCATCCTCGACTTTCTCGAGACGATGGCACGTGGCGGCGGCGAAGTCTGGCGCACCCACCACGTCGCCACGATCCGGAAGGTGCGCAACCGCCTGGGCAACATCAGCACCCGCGCCCGCGGCCTGGTGACCGACGACGGCGTGATCAACGACCTCCCGTGGGGCAAGTTCGAGGATCGCGGCATCCAGGTCATCGATGTGGCAGGGATGGATCCGCTGGCGCAGGACCTGGTCTTTGCCCGGATCGTCGCCAAGCTGCGGGAGCACCTCGAACGGCGGGACCTCGGCGTGGACCACATCGTGGTTGTCGTGGATGAGCTCAACAAGTATGCCCCGGCCGACGGGCAGGACACCTATGTCCGCCGCATGCTCCTCGATCTCGCCGAGCGCGGCCGCTACCTCGGCCTCGTGCTCTTCTCGGCCCAGCAGTTCCGCAGCCAGGTGCAGCGCCGGGTCACCGGCAATGCCGGCACGCACCTCTTCGGCCGCATGGACATGGACGAGCTGGCCACGCCGGGATACGCCAATCTCTCGCCTGCGACCCGCGCCAAGCTGGCGGCGCTCCCAAAGGGGGAGCTGATGATCCGCCACCCACACTTCACCCAGCCGCTTTTCGTGCGCTTTCCGCGGCCGGCGGTGCTCTCGGGGCGGGAAGGGGTGGAGCGGTTCCCGCCGGAGCCCGATCTCCCGTTCGGCGAGGCAGTAGCGCGCCGACTGAGAACCCTCGACTCCTCGACCACTCTCGACCAGGTCCTGGCACTGATTGACGGGCACCGGGAAGAGGATGTGCGCAGAGCCCTCCATGCCACCCTGCGCGGCCGGCCCGAGCTGCCGCTGGCCTTTTTCCGGGCGGCGCTGGGCAGGCGAGTGACCCCCGAACGCCCCGTAAACCAGGGGGTCCGCCCCGTGCGCGTGCCCTCGGATCCCTTCGCGCCCTGACCTTGCCCCGCTCGGAGGCGGGCACCATTCTCCTGCCGTGAAGCTCGCCCATCTCGCCGACCTGCACCTCGGCTTCCGCCAGTATCACCGCCAGACCGCGTCCGGGCTCAATCAGCGTGAGGCCGACGTGGCCAACGCCTTCCGTTCGGCGGTGGACGGGGTAATTGCGGCCAGGCCCGACGCGGTGGTGCTGGCGGGAGACATCTTCCACTCGGTCCGGCCCAGCAACCCCTCGATCCTTTTCGCCTACCACCAGCTGGCCCGGCTCCGCTCGGCGCTGCCTGACGCGCCGGTCGTGCTGATCGCAGGCAATCACGACACCCCGCGCTCGAGTGAAACGGGCTCGATCCTCGGTCTCTTCAGCGCCCTGGGCGTCGATGTGGTGGCGGACGAGTCGAAGCGGCTGGTCTACCCCGCGCTTGGTCTGTCGGTGCTGGCCGTGCCGCATGTGGCGCTCATCAGTCCCGATCGCACGATTCTCCGGCCTCAGGGCAGCGAGCCGAACCAGGTCCTTCTTTTGCATGGCGAGGTGGAGGGAGTCTTTCCCGCGGACCGGAGCAGCGCCGAATACGGCGGCGCGATGCTGGCCCCGGCCGAGCTCAACCAGGCAGGCTGGAATTACGTGGCGCTGGGCCATTATCACGTTCAGCACCAGGTGGGCCCGAAGGCCTGGTACAGCGGCGCTCTCGAGTACGTGAGTCCCAATCCCTGGGGAGAGCTGGCGGAGGAGAAGCGGTCGAGGGTCAGGGGAAAGGGCTGGCTGCTGGTCGACTTGCCGAGTGGGGAGGTGGAGAGCCGGGAGGTGGCGCTGGCCCGCCGGGTCATGGATCTCGAA
Organism: Gemmatimonadales bacterium; assembly: GCA_035279705.1. Taxonomy (GTDB): domain Bacteria; phylum Gemmatimonadota; class Gemmatimonadetes; order Gemmatimonadales; family GWC2-71-9; genus DATEHG01. The sequence continues at coordinate 4,569 of DATEHG010000105.1, read as the reverse complement.
CCGATCAACGCTTCGGCGCTCGACTCCTCGAATCTCGACCAGGCAATCGCCGCGCGCATTGCCGAGGTGCCTGGCGGTATCGCTGGCCAGGTGGTGCGACTTGTCGTGCGGGAGGTTCCCCGCCACCTCGGCCGCGAGCTCGATCATGCGGCGATCCGGGGCTGGAAGGCGGAGGCGCTCAATTTTCACCTCGATCTCCGCCGCCCCGAGAGTTATCGCGAGATCGGCATGGGCGCGCCGGGGAGCCGGCAGACGCTTACCCAGCTGGTGCAGGAGTACCTGAGCCGCCGTCTCCTGCCCGGTACGATCGATCGCGAGGAATTCGTGCGGCGGGGCGTGGCGCTGGTGCAGGCGGTCGAGCAGGAGGCGCTGGAGGCCTGATGCAGATCGAGCGCCTGCGCCTGCAGAACTTCCGCCAGCACGAAGACACCGAGCTGGTGTTCGGGGCCGGCCTCACCGGCATCGTGGGCCCCAACGGGGCGGGGAAGACCACGCTCCTCGAAGCGATTGCCTGGGCCATGTACGGCATTCCCGCCGTGCGGGGCACCCGGGACGCCATCCGTCGCCGCGGCGCCAGCCCCCGCGCCACGGTCAAGGTGGAACTCGACATCGGACTGGGCGCCCACCACTATCGCATCGTGCGAACGCTGGCCGGCGCCGAACTGTTCCAGGACGGCGAGCCCGACCCGATCGCCAACAGCATCCAGGCCGTTACCGAGCGCATCACTCGCCTGGTAGGCATGACTCAAGAAGAATTCTTCAATACTTACTTTACCAGCCAGAAGGAGCTGGCGGTGATGGCGGCGATGAAGCCGACGGAGCGGGCCCAGTTCCTCTCGCGCGTGCTGGGCTACGAGAAGCTCCGTACGGCACAGGACAGGCTGCGCGAGGAGCGGTCGGTGCTGCGCGGCCGGCTCCAGGCGCTCGAGAGCGGCCTCCCTGACCCTTCGGAGCTGGATACCGCCGAGCACGCCGCGGTCGGCCGGATCGAGGCGGCGGAGCAGAGTGAAGTCGCCGCCAAGGCCGGACTCGAGGCCAATCAGAAGGAACGCTCGACGGTCGAACCCCTCTGGACCCTGATGCAGCAGCTGCAGGAGCGGGTCCAGGCCATGGAGGGGGACCTGCGCCTGGCCGAGCACAAGGTCCAGGCAGCGCGCGAACGGTTCCAGGGGCTCGACCGCCAGCTCGTGGAAGCGAACGAGGCGCGGATCCGCCTCGAGCCGCTGGCCCAGAAGCTCCAGGCCCTCCCGGCGCTCCGCGCCGAGCGTGAAGGACTCGACCGGCAGGCCGAGGCCAATGCGGACCGTCAGGCGCGCCAGGGTCAGCTGGAGGAGTTGAAGCGCACGATGTCGGGGCTGGCCACCCGGCTTTCCCGGCTCCCGACTCCCGAACAGTTGAAACAGGCCCGGGATGAGCAGCAGGCGCTGGCCGACCTGGTGACGACGGCCGCCGCCGTGGCCGAGGATCGCCGCACCGCCTGGGTGCGCGACCTGCAGGATGCGCGGAGCAAGCGGGAAAACCTGCTCGATCAGTACAAGGAGCTGAAGGAGCAGCATCAGCGGATCGAGGATGCCGGTGCGGAGGGCGCCTGTCCCACCTGCGCCCGCCCGCTGGGAGAGGAGTTCGATTCGGTGTTGGGCCTCCTCGAGCGCCAGTTGCAGGAGGTGCTGTTCAACGGCCAGTACTTCAAGAAGCGGATCGAGCAGCTCGAGGCCGAGCCCGCTGAGCTGTTGGCGGCGGACGAAGAGGTGACTCGCCAGGAACGCCTCAGCGTGGAAGGCGCCGCCCGCGCCGCCCGGCTGGAGGCGCAGGCGCAGGAAGGGCCGGCCCTGCAGGAAGAGGAGCGGAAGCTCAAGGCCCGCATCGCGGAGCTGGAGTCGGCCATCGCGAAGGACGCCGTGGCCTACGACGCGGTGCGTCACCGCGAGGTACGTCAGCAGCTTGATGCGCTGGAGCCGGTGGCGTTGCAGGCCGAACGATTGAAGACCAGTGCCGAGCGTGCCGGCGCGCTCGTGGGAGAGGCGGAACTGGCGGAAAAGGAGCTGACGGCGCTCGAGACCCAGGTGAAGTCGCTCAAGAGCCAGATGGCCGAGCTGGGCTACAGCGAGGCCTCTTTCGTCATCGCCCGCGATTCGTATCAGAAGGTGGAGCGGGAACAGCGGAACGCCGAGCTGGCGCTGGCGAGGGCAGGAATGGAAAGGGAGAATGCCCAGGAGTCGGCCCGGTCGGTGATGCGGCGGCGGGCGGAGCGGGCGGAGCGCGAACGCGCCATCGAAGCGGCGCGGGGGGAGATCACCCTCAACACCCAGCTCGACGAGGCACTGCGTGATCTGCGCACCGATCTCAACACCCAGCTGCGTCCCGATCTCTCGGAGCTGGCCTCGGGCTTCCTGCAGCAGCTGACCAACGGGCGCTACACCGAGCTGGAGCTGGACGAGGACCATGTCCCCGTCATCGTGGACGATGGCGAAGCCAAGCGGGTCATCTCCGGTGGCGAGGAAGATCTGGCCAACCTCGCCCTGCGACTCGCCATCAGCCAGATGATCGCGGAGCGGGCGGGGCAGCCGCTGTCGCTGCTGGTGCTGGACGAAATCTTCGGCTCCCTCGACGAGGAGCGCCGCAGCGCGGTCATGGACCTGCTCCGCAGCCTCGGCGACCGGTTCCCGCAGGTCATTCTCATCACCCACATCGAATCGGCGCGGGAAGGATTCGACCGGGTCATCCGGGTCGATCTCGATCCCGAGACCAGGATCGCCAAAGTCCGGGACGAAGCGCCGGGAGAAATCGATGGCCTGGCAGCCTGACCGCGAGGTGTGGGGGCCGGAGCGCCCCGGGTTGAACGAGATCGAGCCGCTCAACCGGGTGTTCTCCGAGTCGTTCACCGACCGCTACCGGCGGGACGGGATGACCGGCGTCCGGGTGCCCTACCTGCACAACGACATCTGGCGCTACGCGCTGGAGGATGCCGCCGAGGGTGCGATGGTGTGGCGGGATGCGGAAGGGCACATCATCGCGTTCAACATGGCGCACCGCTCGGGCGCGGAGGGGTGGATGGGACCGCTCGCGGTGCGCAGCGACTGGCAGGAGCGCGGCATCGGCACCGAGATGCTCAAGGCCGGCATCGCCTGGCTTCGCGGACTCGGCGTGCGCACCCTCGGTCTCGAGACGATGCCGAGGACCATCGAGAATATCGGGTTCTACAGCCGGCTGGGGTTCGAGCCGGGGATGCTCACCATCACGCTGGTGCGGGACCTGCCGGCCGTGAGCCGCGTGGCGGGCGGGGCTATCGAGCTGATGTCCGCGGAGGCGGGAGACCGGCTGCGCCAGATCGAGGAGTGCCGCAGACTGGCGGATGCGTTGTCACCGGGTCTCGACTTCAGCCGGGAGCTGGTGCTGACGCACGATCTCCGGCTGGGTGACGCAGTGTTTGTCCGGAACGCCAACTCGCTCTCGGGATTCGCCCTCTATCACTCCGCTCCCCTGGCGGCGGGTCGCGGCGCCGAGGAGCTCCGTGTGCTCAAACTCGTGGCCACCGATCCCGAGGCGTTCGGCGCGATAATAAGTGCCGTCGAGACCGCGGCCGTGAAGCACCGACTCCCCCGAGTCGCGATCCGGTGCCAGACGGCGTTCCAGTCGCCTTACCATGCGCTCGTCGATCGGGGATACCGGGTCCACTGGACGGACCTGCGGATGACGCTGGAGGGGTTTGCGGAGCCGGCGGTGAGGAATGGCGCCGTCGTCTGGTCGAATTGGGAGGTCTGAACGCCGGGAGACAGGAGACGGGAGACGGGAGACGGGAGACGGGAACTGAGTGAACGGTGAACAGGGAACAGGGAACGGGGGACCGGGGACTAGTTTCCCAATCTACACCGGAGCGAAAAAACAGTAGCAGTATCCGTTCTCCGCCTCGCGCACGAAGAACGTCCGGTGCGCTTTTCCATCCCACTCGTCCACGCCGAATTCGCCCGGCTCCGCCCCGGCCTTCACCAGTTCGCGGTGCAATTCCTCCAAGTCGTCGACCCGGATGGCGATCGAACCGGCCTTGCCGGGATCGTGATGCGTGTCCGCCACCACGCCCAGCTTCACCCCATCCCGCTCCACCGTCGCCGCATCATCCACTCGGCGCGCCACGGCGAAGCGGAGCACCTTCTGGTAATAGTCGACCGCCGGCCCGATGGCCTTCACCGGCAGCGCGGCGAGGTCCTCGTCGGAGATCGGATAGGCGGCAATCAGGCGTGGCATGTCCGGCCGATGAGTGGCGACTAATGACCAATGACCAACGACATTTTGCTTAAGGCTTATGGCTTAAGGCTTATTGCCCTACGACGTAGCCCCATACATCCCCGACGACTTGTAGCTCGCCATCACCCGCAGGATGATCATCTTCGCCAGTACGGCCAGCGGAATCGCCAGCACGAAGCCGATGAAGCCGAGCAGCGTCCCGCCCAGTGCCATCGCCAGCATCGACACGACCGGGTGCAGGCCGACCGAACCGCCGACGAAGCGCGGTCCCGTGATGTTGCCGTCCACGAAGTTCACGATCGCGTACACGATCAGGATCTTGACCAG
>DATEHG010000104.1:0-8382 GCA_035279705.1 Gemmatimonadales bacterium | reverse complement strand
TGGAACCGGCGATTCGATGCTTGAATCATGGTCCGATGACCGGAAATTCAGGGAAAATCCGGATCGAATCGCACTTTTCGCGGTCCGCGATCCATTTTATTCGCGATCCGGACCCTCGATCGACCGCAAATCCTGAAAAATCAACAAGAAAACTATTGTGCGATGGAACACTTTTTCTTACTTTAGTACCGCAGATGCTGTTGAAGCTCGCGTTCGAGCGATTCCCGCTGATGATTTCGGAACGCGGCGGCCGACCTCTCTGAGGGGACCGATTGGCAGTTCGCATAGGACTGGCCTTCAATCTCAAGCCCCAGGCACCGGCTTCCCGCGCCGGGGCAGCTTCCCCCTCCCCAGCTACCAACTCCTCCGCTGCAGGCCGTGCGCTCCGGTATGACCTGGAGCAACCGGACCTCTACGCCGAGTGGGATGAACCCGAAACGATCAACGCCGTCGAGAACGCGCTCGCGCCGCTCGGCGAGGTGATCCGTCTCGAGGCCGATCACGACTTCCCCGCGCGCCTGGCCGAGGCCCGGCCCGATTTCGTGTTCAACATCGCCGAGGGGCTGTACGGTCCCAATCGCGAAGGCCACGTCCCGGCCATCTGCGAGTTCCTCGGGATCCCCTACCTCGCCTCCGATCCGCTGACCCTGAGCCTGGCCACCCACAAGGGGCGGGCCAAGGAAATCCTGCAGATCAACAAGGTGCCCACCGCCCCCTTTGCCATGGTCCGGAGCGTGGCCGAGGCCAGGGCGGTCGATCTGCCGTTCCCGCTGTTCTGCAAGCCGGCCTTCGAAGGCTCCGGCAAGGGCGTCAGCGTCAAGTCGCTCTGCCACAGCCGCAAGGAGCTGCTCAAGCAGGTCGAGTACCTGGTGGCCACGTACTCCGAGCCGGTCCTGGTCGAGACCTACCTCCCCGGCGCCGAGTACACCGTGGCCATCCTGGGCAACGGGAAAGAGGCGCGCTGCCTCCCGATCGTCGGGATGAATTTTGCCGATCTTCCGGAGGGTGCCCCGCCGATCTATGGCTACGAAGCCAAGTGGCTGTGGGACAGCCCGACCGACCCGCTGCAAATTTTCGAATGCCCGGCCCGGATTCCCCGGAGCCAGGCGCAACTGATCCGCACCGCGGCGCTGGGCGCGTTCCACGCCCTCGAGTGCCGCGACTGGTGCCGGGTGGACATCCGCTGTGACGCGGCCGGCCAGCCGATGGTGGTGGAGCTGAACCCGCTGCCCGGCATCCTTCCCGATCCCCGGGACAACAGCTGTTTCCCCAAGGCGGCCCGGGCGGCCGGCCTGTCCTACGACGAGCTGATCCGCACCGCGGCCGATATTGCCTGGCACCGGATCAGCGGTCAGCGCCTCCTCAAGGTGGCCGCGGCATGAAGGCAGCAATTCTCTTCGATGCCGGCGCCGACCACTGGGACCAGAAGGACATCGCCAATGTGGTGGACAACGCCCACGAGATTCAGGAGTGCCTCCAGGCCCGGGGCTACTCCACCACGCTGATCCCCATCAAGCTGGGCGAGTTCGGCTGGCTCAACCGCTGCCGCAAGGCGGATGTCGTCTTCAATCTCTGCGAAGGGATCGACGGCTACTCCAAGTACGAGGATTACGTCGTCGGCACGCTCGAACTCACCGATACCCCCTATACCGGCTGCCGCCCGTGGGCGGTGGCGGTCTGCCACAAGAAGCACGTGGCCAATACCCTGCTGGCCCGGGGCGGGGTACCGATTCCGACCTTCGCGCTGGCCCAGGGCAACAAGGTGCCGGCCGACCTGACCCTTCCCGTGATCGTGAAGCCCGCCGCCGAGGATGCCAGCCTAGGCATCGACGCCGGCGCCGTGTGCACCACCAAGAAGGCGCTCCGCAAGCGGCTGGCCGAGATGACCGAGCAGTACGACGAGGTCATCGTGCAGGAGTTCGTGGCCGGGCGGGAATTCAACGTGGGCTTCGTCGGCAAGCAGGCCCTGCCCATCGCCGAGCTCTGCTTCGACAATATGCCCGAGGGGTCCTGGCCGATCCTGACCTACTCCGCCAAGTGGGATGTCGGCAGCCCGGAGGACCTGGGCTCGGTGCCCGTCTGCCCCGCGGACATTCCGGCGGACCTGGCCAGGCGGATCATTGCGGTGGCGCGGCTGGCGTGGGAGCAGCTCTGCGGCTCCGAAGGCTATGGCCGGGTGGACCTCCGGGTCGATGCCAACGGCCAGCCCTACGTGCTCGAGGTCAATCCCAATCCCGACCTGTCGGATTGCGCCGGACTGTCGCGGATGGCCAAGGTCCACGGCTGGACCTATGACGAGCTGGTGGGACGGATCGTGGAGGAAGCGCTGGGCCGGAGCAACCGGACGCAGGCCGCCGCGGCGCTGGCCTCCGGCACTCCGGAAAAGAGCTCGGCCGCATGACCAACGTTGCCCTCCAGCCGATTCTCCGGGGTCTCAATCCGGGGGACCGGGGGCGGATCGAAGCCATTACCCGCGCCACCGGTGTCTTCCGCGACGATGAAGTGCAGGTTGCCCTCGAAGTCTTCGATGCCTCAGTTCACCCCGGACAATCAGACTACTTCACCCTCGGCGCCGAAGTCAGCGGCCGGCTGGCGGGGTGGATCTGCTGGGGCCAGACCCCGTGCACCGAGGGGACCTGGGATCTCTACTGGATGGCGGTGGACCCCACCGTCCAGGGCAGCGGCATCGGCTCGGCTCTCGTCTCGGCCATGGAACAACGGGTAGCCTCGGCGGCCCGGCTCATCATGATCGACACCTCCGGCCGGGGCGACTACGCCGCCACCCGCGCCTTCTATCAGTCCCGGGGCTACAGCATCGCCGCCGTCATTCCCGATTTCTACGCCCCGGGCGACGACCAGGTCATCTTCGCCAAGCCGCTGGTCGCGTAGCCGTTCGAGCACCCGGCCCCTCCGGGGCCGGGATTCATCCCCCGCTACATTCCGGTCGTCCCAGCGGGATTGACGCATTCCGCAACATCCCGTACAATCAGACACGCGGGCGTCCGGGTACCATTCGCCGCGCGCCCTGCCCCGTTCACGGGGCGATTGCCCCATCTGCCGCACCTGCTTCGGTCGTCCGCCAGCTCTTGCAGTGCCGTCCGCCATGACAGCACCCGCTGTCCTGGCTTCGACTCCTACCAACCGGTGTGGAGGATCCGTATGCCTGCTGTTCGTCAGTGGTTCAGGGCGGGGTTGGCCCTGCTTGTCTTGCTTGGACTGCCCGCGCTGGCCCAGGCGCAGCAGTCCCCTGCGACCGTCAGCGGCCATGTGCGCGGGCCCGACGGCAATCCCATCGGCGGCGCCAACATCCTGATTTCGGCGCTGAGCCTCGGCACCACGGCGCGCCTCGATGGGCAGTATGCCCTGCTGGTTCCGTCGGGGCGCTACCAGGCGGGGCAGGTGGTGCAGGTGACGGTCCGGGCCATCAACTACAAGGCGAAGACCATCCCGGCCACCTTGAACGAGGGGATCGTGAACCTCGATGTGACGCTGGACGCCAACCCCCTGCAGCTGGGTGAGCTGGTGGTCACCGGCGGCGGCACCGTGGCCCCGGTCGAGAAGCTCGGCAGCGTCCGGAATTACGTCGACAGCTCGCTCGTCAGGAAAAGCGCCGAGCCCAACCTGATCAATGCGCTGGCGGCCAAGGCGCCCAACGTGCAGGTCATGTCCTCGGCCGGCGACCCCGGCGCTTCGAGCTCGATCGTGATCCGCGGCGTCAACACCCTGAGCAGCACCAGTCAGCCGCTGTTCGTGGTGGACGGCATGCCGATCGACAACAGCACGATCACCACGACCAGCTTCGACGGCACCGGATTCGGCAACCAGCAGGGCACCTACGCGCCCAACCGCGGCATCGACATCAATCCGGCGGATATCGAGTCGATCGAGGTCCTGAAAGGCGCCGCGGCAGGCGCCATCTACGGCGCCCGGGCCGGCCAGGGCGTCATCCTGATCACCACCAAGAAGGGGCGGCCGGGCACCACCAGCTACAGCCTGAGCACCTCGCTGTCGATCAACAACGTGACCCGCTTCCCGGCGCTGCAGACCGAGTACGGCCAGGGCAACGGGGGCGTGACCGAGACCTGCGGCGGCCTCGACTGCAGCCTGACCACCCGGAGCTGGGGTGCGAGAGTCCCGGCCGGCACTCCCGTCTACGACCACGCGCGGGAGACGTTCACCACCGGCAGCACGTTTGACAATACGCTGTCGATCAACGGCGGGAACGACCGGACCAGCTTCTACTTCTCCGGCTCGTACCTCAACCAGGAAGGCACCTTCGTCGGGCCCAACAACAACTTCGTCCGCAAGAGCTTCCGGCTGAAGGCGGAGCACCTGCTCAGCAACCGCTGGAAGCTGGGCGGCAACGTGGCGTACGCCAGCTCGAACGGGAACTTCGTGCAGAAGGGCTCCAACTTCTCCGGCATCCTGCTGGGCTCCTGGCGGGCCACACCGACCTTCGACAACAGCATCTACCTCGACCCGGTCACCGGGGTCCACCGCTCCTTCTCGTACCCGCAGCCGTCGGCCAATACGGCGGACGTGTCCCGCGGCTACGACAACCCGTTCTTCGTGGCCAACGAGGATGTCAGCGAATCCCTCAATGACCGCGTGATCGGCAACGCGACGCTCGACTACACCCCCACCGCGTGGCTGCGGTTCAACTACACGATGGGTGTGGACTACGGCGGGGACAGCCGGCTCCAGGGGCAGGCGCAGACCTCGTCCAATACTCCGCTGGCCACCGGCCAGGTCATCAAGCTGGACATCAACAACTCGCAGTTCGACATGACCCTGCTGGGCGTGGCGAGCTGGCACGAGAACACCAATTTCGGCGGCGAATTCACTCTGGGCACCGACCTCAACAGCCGGTCGCTCCGCATCCTGGGCGGGGTGGGCAACGGGCTGCTGGCGCCGGAGCCCTTCAGCCTGGGCAACACCGAGAGCCAGAACCCGCCGATCGACAGCATCGCGAAGATCCGGACCCAGGGCGTCTTCGGCCAGCTGTCGGCGGACTTCTACCAGCAGTTCTACCTCAAGGCGGGACTCCGCTATGACGGCGCCTCGACCTACAGCCAGGACGACCTGCGTGCCTGGTATCCGAGCGTGAGCGGCGCCTGGCAGTTCACCCACGTCACCGGGGACATGGGCGGTGTCATCAGCTACGGCAAGGCCCGGGCGGCCTACGGTGAGGTGGGCACCCAGCCTTCGCCCTACCTGAGCAGCGGCGTGTACAAGGCGGGTGGCTCGTTTGTGGACGGCTTTGGCCCGATCCAGACCCCGTCGGGCGGCCTGTTCACCCCGACGGTGGCCCCGGCCGTGGGCCTCCGCCCGGAGCGCACCAAGGAAATCGAGGCCGGCATCGACGTCGGACTGTTCAAGGACGTGGCCGACCTGAGCTTTACCTGGTACCAGCGCAAGTCGTCGGACGTCATCCTGCAGGTGCCAACCGCCGCCTCCACCGGGTATCAGTCCCAGTGGGCCAATGCGGCGCTGATCCGCAACAGCGGCACGGAGTGGGCCCTCAACATCCGGCCCATCACCAAGCGGGACGTATCGTGGGACCTCGGCTTCATCGTGGGCACCAACCGGAGCCGGGTGCTGGCCCTCAAGGAAGGGGTCAGCCAGATCCCGTTCGGCGGTCTCGGTGGCTTCGGCATTACCGTGGCGCAGGTCGGCGAGCCGCTGGGCGTCTTCTACGACTACGACTTCGTGCGCTGCGGCCGCGGAGTCGAGCTCAATGACGGGGCCGGCGGCATCTACAGCGTCGACGCCCACTGCAGCGACGCCCAGAAGAGCGGCAAGGCGCTGTTCATCGCCGACCAGACCCTGGCCGACGCCAACGGCATCGTCGGTGGCGGCTCTGGCTTCCCGATCCTCGATCCTACCCGCCGGATCGTGGGCGACCCGAACCCCAAGTGGACCGGGAGCATCCGGACCTCGTTCCGCTACAAGGGCATCACGCTGTCCGGGCTGGTGGACATCAAGCACGGCGGCGTGGTCTACAACGGCACCCGCGGCGCGCTGATGGAAATCGGCACCAGCCAGGAGTCGGCGGACCTGCGGGACCACCCCGATCGCACCTTCGGCCAGAACATCCTGGGTGGTGACGTGGCCGGTCCCGGCGCGGGCCAGCAGGTGACCCTGAACGAGGACTGGATCCGGGGCAATTACACCACCTTCACCACCATGGGCGCACCGTTCTACGAGAACGGCAGCTTCGTCAAGCTGCGCGAGATCTCGGTGACGTACACCTGGGCCGACCAGTTCGTGCAGCACAGTCTCGGACTGGCCAGCATCGACCTGCGGGTGGGCGGCCGCAACCTGGCGACCCACACCAAGTACACGGGGGCCAACCCCGAGCCCAGCCTGGGCGGCGCCGACAGTCCGTCGATGGGAGTGGACTGGTTCAGCAACCCTGAACCCCGCTCCTTCGTCTTTGCCGTGACCCTGAACCGCTGACCGAGGACACAACCATGAACAAGACTCTTGCGAGCGGTCTGGTTGCGCTGTCCCTGGCCACCGGCCTCACGGCGTGCACCGACTTTCTCACCGGCGGGGACGTGAGCAACGACCCCAACAACCCGACGACCGCCACGATCACCAGCCTCATGTCGTCGGTGCAGGCCAATCTGTTCCTGACCATGGAGGCCGACCTGGCCCGGACCAGCTGCACCTTCATGCAGCAGTGCTCCGGGGTCGCCAGCCAGTACCTCAGCGTGGGGAACTACACCGCCCTGGGCGACGGCGATTTCTGGTTCGGCAACTGGGCCTCGATCTACGGCGGCGGCGGGCTGATCGACCTGCGCACCATCCGGGGCCGCACCCTCGATCCCACGGTGGCCGACTCGCTCTACGCCGGCATCACCGACGTGCTGACGGCCTATCTCATCGGGACCGCCGCCGACGTCTGGGGCGATGTGCCATTCACCCAGGCATCGCAGCCGAAGGTCTTCACGACTCCGGTGGCGGACCCGCAGCTCGTCATCTACGACTCGATGCAGGCCCGGCTCAGCGAGGCCATCCGCTTCATGTCTTCCACCGGGCCGACCAACATCGGACCGCTCGGCGTGGACCTGGTCTATGGAGGTGACGCGGCCAAGTGGATTGCGCTGGCCCACACCCTCAAGGCCCGCTACTTCATCCATACCGCCAACGTGCGGGCCGGTGCCTACGACTCGGCGCTGGTCCACACGGCCCTGGGCATCCAGCAGGGCAATGACTATGCGGCGTTCCACACCGCGGATGTGAAGCAGTCCAACATCTGGTACCAGTTCTTCACCACCGCGGGCTTCGGCTACATGGCGGCGGGCAAGTTCGGCGTCGACCTGCTGGTCAATTCGAACGACCCCCGGCTGGCCGAGCTGTACAGCCCCATCCCGGCCGACCCGACCATCTTCCTCGGGGCCGATCCGGGCCAGGTCCCCAGTTCGGACAGCCTTTCCACCCTGAGCGATGCCCGGCTGGCGCCGGACTTCCCGCAGCCGCTCGTCACATGGGCGGAGAACGAGCTGATCTCGGCGGAAGCCAACTTCAAGAAGGGGCAGGAGGCGCCCGCCCTGGCCAGCCTGACCGCGGTGCAGACCGCGGCCACGGGCGACCCGACTTTCACCGATCAGAGCCTGACCGGTCCCGCGCTCTTCACGGCCATCATGACCGAGAAGTACGTCACGGACTTCCAGAACATCGAGGCCTGGAGCGACTGGCGCCGCACCTGCATTCCGGCGCTGGCGCCGGCCGCGGGTCAGCCGTCCATTCCGCTCAAGCTGCCGATTCCGTTCACCGAACGGTCGGCCAACCCCAACCTCACGGCGACGGATCCATTCGTGCCGGCGCCCAACAATCCGGCGGGCTGTCCGTAGCCTCGGACGTTACCGACCACCGGCAAGCGGAGCGGGCCACCCCACCGGGTGGCCCGTTTCGCGTTCAGCGGATCAGCACGCTCGAGCGCACCAGCTGGGTTTCCAGTGTCCAGGTGATGATCTGGTTGGGCTGAATGATGAGGACTTCGGAGGTGAAGCCGGCGGGATCGCCCATGGGACTGGCGCGGAGCTGGAAGCCGGCGCCAGAGGCGAAATAGCGGCCGGGGAGGTAGAAGGTGGCGTTGGACGCCGCGTTGACGAAGCCGATCCGCTCGGTGACGCCATCGTGCAGCAGGTAGAGCCGCACATCGTTCCAGTGATGACTGACGATCGTCAGCACGATCTTGGACGTCGACCACGACTCGGTGGCTACCGCCTCTTCGCGGTGCCGGCAGGCGGCGAGGAGCATGAGGAGCAGCGTCCGGCGCGTCATGCTTTGGATCTAGCCAGGGATGCGAGGTTGCGCCAGCGACTGGGCGGGCGGACGGGCGGACGGGCGGACGGGCGGACGGGCGGACGGGCG
>DATEHG010000103.1:0-11419 GCA_035279705.1 Gemmatimonadales bacterium | reverse complement strand
CGGGAGGCCGCTCGGGGGCGCGGCCGCCGGGCGGGCAGGCGCCGTCGGCAGCACGCCGCGGATGGCCTCGCCGCCGATCTCATCGCCGCCGAGAATCGCGAGCCGTTCCACCACATTGGCGAGCTCGCGCACGTTGCCTGGCCACGGGTAAGCGGACAGTGCGCCGAGGGCATCGGGCGTGAATCTCGGCGGACGGTGGGGGCGGACGCGCGCCGCGAGATGGGTGATGAGGAGCGGCAAATCCTCCAGCCGTTCGCGCAGCGGCGGCAGGTGGATCGGGAAGAGATTGAGCCGGAAGTAGAGGTCCTGCCGGAAGGTGCCCTCGGTGATCGCCGACTCCAGGCTGCGGTGGGTCGCGGCAATCACCCGCACGTCGACCTTGTGCGGCGTCGTGCCGCCCACCCGCAGGACCTCACCGCTTTCCAGTACCCGGAGCAGCTTGGCCTGCGCGTCCAGCTGCAGGTCGCCCACTTCGTCGAGGAACAGCGTGCCGCCGTCCGCCAGCTCGAAGCGGCCCAGCCGTCGGGCCACCGCGCCGGTGAAGGCGCCACGCTCGTGGCCGAACATTTCCGATTCGATCAGTTCGCGGGGAATGGCCGCGCTGTTCACCGCCACGAACGGCTTGCTCGCCCGGCGGCTGCTTTCGTGGATCGCGGAGGCCACCAGTTCCTTGCCGGTACCCGATTCGCCGGTGATGAGCACCCGTGCGTCCGTCGGTGCCACCTGGGCGATCAGCTCCCGCACCCGCTCAAGCACGGCGCTCTGACCCACCATCCGGTCGCGCCGCGACAGAGCGTCCCGGAGCGCCCGGTTTTCGCCCCGCGCCCGGTGAAACTCGAGGGCGGCGCGGAGAGTCACCAGCACCGTTTCGGGCGTGAGCGGTTTTTCGAGGAACTGGAAGGCGCCCAGCCGCGTGGCGCGCACCGCATCGGCCAGCTGCGCCTTGCCGCTCATCATGATGACGGGGGCGTCGATGTTCCTCTGGCGAAACGTCTCGAGCGTGGCCAGCCCGTCGGGCCCCGGCGGCATCAGCAGGTCGAGGAAGATGGCGTCGGGGTCGGTCTTGTCGGCTTCGAGCACCGCCGCGTGGCCGTTGGCCGCCTCCACCACGTCGAACCCCTCGGCGCGAAGCAGCGCCCCGAGCATGCGGCGGATGTTGCTCTCATCGTCGACGAGGAGAATCGTGGCGGGCATGAAGGCAAAGATACGTCAGGCCACGGCGGGGAGCGTGACTTCGAAGGTGGCCCCGCCGCCGGGTGTGTCCGAGACCCGCACCTTGCCGCCGTGGGTCTCCACGGTCTGCCGCACCAGCGCCAGCCCGAGACCGGTGCCTTCGCTCTTGGTGGTGACATAGGGGTCGAAGACCCGGTCCCGCATCGGCGCGGGAACGCCGGGGCCGTGGTCCACGACCCGGACCAGCACCGCTCCCGCGGCACGCACGGCGACCGCCACTTCAATGGGACTCTTCGGTCCCGCCGCTTCCACCGCGTTGCGCAGCAGGTTGCCGAAGGCGCGGCGCAGCGGGTCGAAGTGCCCGAGCACCGGCGGCAGCTGCGCCGGGGCGTCGAGGCGGGAGGGACATCCGGCCGGGAGCGAGGTGCGGAGGAGTTCGGTCAGCAGTTCGCGGAGATCGATTTCCGCCGCCGGCCCCTCGGGCAGCCGGCCGAAGTCGGTAAACTCCCTGGCCAGGAGTTCGAGCCGTCCCGATTCGGCGCGGATGACTTCCAGCGCCTCCTGCTGGCCGGGCTCCGCGTCGCGTTCCAGCTGGCTCACCGCGAAGCGGATGGGCGTCAGGGGATTCTTCATCTCGTGCGCTACCCGTCGCGCCACTTCGCGGAACGCGCGCAGGCGTTCGGCCTCGATTTCACTCTCCCGCGCCTCGCGGAGCCCGCGGTCCATGTCCCGGAATGCGGTGCGCAGTTCCTCGAATTCCGGCGCGCCGCGGCGGGGCAGATCGGGCGGCAGTGGTTCCCCGCGGCGGATGAACTTGGTCCAGCGCACCAGTTCGTCGATCGGCCGGCTGAGCTGGCGCGACAGGTGCCCGCCCAGCCGCACCGACGAGTAGATGACCACCCCCCCGAGGCAGAGGATGACGAGTGCGATGCCCGGGTAGTAGTACTGCGCGTAGGATTCGGCCCGCTGCACCCGGCTCAGCGCTTCATTGAGCCGCTTGGCATGCTCGGCGAGCGCCCGGCGTTCGGCCTTGGTGAGGCGGGTGGAGTCGATCGTCTCGATGAGCACCCGTCCCGACACGCCGACGTCCTGGATGGTCGCCCGCGTCGCGGCGGTGGGATTGCTCTGCCGCAGCGAAATGGCCCAGCCCAGGACCGCGAGGCCCGTCGGCACGGCGCCGAGAAGAATCAGCACCAGCAGGATGCGGCGACGGAACGGGAGGGCCATTGGAGAAAGCTATTCAGCCGTGAGCGGAGCGGGAGAACTTGGCGGATGCGCGATCAAGGAAATGGCCGCGGAAGCACGCGGAAAAAGCCTGCCGCGGAAGCACGCGGACAGGTGTGTCGTGGGCCGGTCGAGCAAGCCACCAGCGTCAGTCCACCGATCCTGGCACGTCGGTTCGGTCATGATGGGTGAACCGGGGCCATCCGCGTGTTTCCGCGTAAATCCGCGGCCCGTGCTGTTCCGGGGCTGGTCAATCGAATTTCAGCCTGGCCTCGGTGGCGGCCTGCAGCGAATCGGGGGTCTCGCCCCGGGAAAGCTCGACGACCTTGAGCCCCTCGGGAGTCACATCGAGCACGCACCGTTCCGTGATGATCCGGTTCACACACCGGCGCCCGGTGAGCGGCAGACGGCACTCCTCCAGGATCTTGGCCTCTCCGCTCCGGGTGGTGTGTTCCATGATCACGATGACGCGCTGCACGCCGGCCACGAGATCCATCGCCCCGCCCATGCCCTTCACCATCTTTCCCGGCACCATCCAGTTGGCCAGGTCTCCCTTGGCCGAGACCTCGAGGCCGCCGAGTATGGTGAGGGCCACGTGTCCGCCACGGATCATGGCGAAGGATTCGGCGCTGCTGAAATAGGCGGTGCCCGGCAGCTCGCTCACCGTTTCCTTGCCGGCATTGATGAGGTCCGGGTCCTCCGAGCCCTCGACCGGGTACGGCCCCACCCCCAGCATGCCGTTCTCGGATTGCAGCACCACCGGCACGCCCGGCGGCACGCAGTCGGCGATCATGGTCGGCAGGCCGATGCCGAGATTGACGTAGTACCCGGTGCGCTCGTTGAGCTGCAGCAGTTCCAGGGCGGCGCGCTTCACGATGACTTCGCGGATGTTCGTGCTCACCGGGGCCTCACGGTACGCCGTTCGATGACGGTGTTGCGGCTCTGTGCCTTGAAGATGCGCTGCACGTAGATGGCGGGAGTGTGGATCAGGTCGGGATCGAGTTGCCCCGGTTCCACCAGCTCCTCCACCTCAGCCACCGTGACCTTGCCGGCCGCGGCCATCAGCGGATTGAAATTCCGGGCCGTCTTGCGGAACACTAGGTTGCCCAGGGTGTCGCCCCGGTGGGCGCGCACCATGGCAAAATCACCCCGGATGGCGCGCTCCATCACATACGGCCGGCCGTCGAATTCGCGCACATCCTTGCCCTCGGCCACCACGGTGCCGACGCCAGTCGGAGTGTAGAACGCCGGGATTCCCGCCCCGCCCGCCCTGATCCGCTCCGCCAGCGTTCCCTGCGGCACCAGCTCCACCTCGAGCGTGCCGCCGAGCATCTGCTGCTCGAAGATTTCGTTTTCGCCCACGTAGCTGCTGATCATCTTGCGGATCTGCTTGTTGCGGAGCAGGTGCACCAGGCCGTGCTCGGTGGTGCCGGCATTGTTGCTCACCACGGTCAGGTTGGTCCGGCCCAGGGCCCGCACCGCCATGATGCAGTCCTGAGGGATGCCACAGAGACCGAATCCGCCGGACAGCAGCGTCGCGCCGTCCGGCAGGTCGGCCAGGGCGCTGGCCGCGTCCTTGAAAACCTTGCTCGTCACTTCGCACTCCTCCCGGTTGAGCCGGCCGCGGCTCCACCGCGGCCCAGATGAGGTCGGATCACGCCTGCGGCGCGCACCAGTACGTCGCGATCCACTCCGGTGCGGCCGGGGAATGCCGCCACCAGTGCCTCGGTGGCCACGTTCCCGGGAGCGCCAGGTGCATAGGGACAGCCGCCGAGTCCGCCGGTGCTGCCATCGAACACCGAGATGCCGCGGGCGGCGCCGGCCTCGGCGTTGGCGACTGCGTTGCCGAAGGTGTCGTGCAGGTGCAGCGCCAGCCGCTCGACCGGGCAGCGAGGGAGCAGCGCATCGAGCAGCCGCCCGACCTCATCGGTCGTCGCCCGGCCGATCGTATCCCCCAGGCTGATCTCCTGGCAGCCGATCGCCAGCAGCTCGAGCGTCACCCGGAGCACCGCCGCCGGCGCGATCGGCCCCTCGAACGGGCAGTGGAACGCCGTGGAGACGTACCCCCGCACCGGCACCGGCGATTCCTTCACCACCGGCACGAACCGTTCGATCGACTCGGCGATGCTGGCGTTGATGTTCTTCCGCGCGAAGGTCTCGCTCGCCGCCGTGAACACCGAGATGCCATCCACCCGAGCCGTCATTGCCCGCGCCAGCCCGCGCTGGTTGGGCACGAGGCAGGTATACCGCACCCCCGCCCGCCGCGTGATCCCCGCGAAGACTGCCTCGGCATCGTCGAGTTGCGGGATCCACCCGGGTGCCACGAACGAGGACACTTCGATCTCGCGCAGTCCGGAGGCGCTCAGCTGGTCGACGAAGGCGATCTTCGCGTCCGTCGGGACCGGGGCGCTTTCGTTCTGCAGCCCGTCCCGGGGACCGACTTCAACCAGGCGGATCGGGGCGTCACTGGCGGTGGTCATGGCGGCTGGAAAGTTACCGCGGCGCGGCCGGGTAGCGAGCGAGGCTCAGTTGCCCGAGGCCCCATCCCGCGCCTACACCCAGCGCGGCCGCCACCCATTCGCTCCAGTCGACCGCATGAAACCCGGCGATCGGCGGCAGCGCCGCGAGGCCGAGCGGGACGATCGCGAGGAGGATCAGCAGGCCGGTTTTCCGGCCGGCCGGCGTTCCCCTTGCCAGCCAGAAGGCGATAGCGAGCAGCAGCCCACCCACCCAGAGGCCGGTCAGGAAGCGACCCTCCGAACCCATCGCATAGTGCCACGGCATCACGAACATCCAGCCCCAGCTCGGCGAGAGTGCCGCGGCGTGCCGCTCGAGCGCCGGGCCGCGCTGCGATTCCACCCAGAGGATGCCGTCATCCAGGCCGCCCGCGACTTCCACGGTATCGCCCGGAGTCGCGAGGACACCGGGGAGGGCGATCTCGGGGAGGTGCAGCTCGCGGTCGCCGGTGCCCAGCCTGATCCTGAAGATGAGGTCGTGCCTGTCCTGGCCAAGGACGGTGATCTCGTTGTGCAGGCCGTCGTAGATGCTCACGATCGGCGCGGGGAAAAGGGTCGGCGGTCCGAGGACAACCCGGGCGCGCACATCCGCGTGGCCGCCCGTAAAGCCATCGACGATGACCCCCGAGTCTGCCGCCGGCAGGCGGCGCGAGGGAATAGCGCGGCCGTTCACCCGTGTGTCGATGACCTGGCCGCGGAAATTGTCGAGCAGCACATCCTCGGCTGCAATCTGGCCGTACCAGATCGTCTGCGGCATGGAGGGCTCGACCAGCCACGCCGTGGCGGTCCAGATCCCGAGCCAGAGCGTGGCGGCCGCGAGGCCAAGGCGGCGGGAGATCGTGGCGGAGGGGAAAAGCAATCCGATCCAATGGTCCGCCAGCCAGATCCCGATCAGTCCGCCCAGGCTGTTGGTGATCAGATCGCTGAGTGAGGCGTCCCGCCCGGCGATGATCTTGAGCTGCAGCAGCTCGATGATGAGAGAAGTGGTGCTGAGCACCACCTGGGCGCGCAGCTGTGGCCACCCCATGAGCCGGAGGCCGATCGCGAGAGGGATGAACAGCAGGACGTTGAGAAAGACGTCGACGACGCCGAATTCACCGCAGACCAGACAGGTAATCGGATTGGTGGCGGCCTCCCGGATCAGCTCGGGGTGCGGCACCAGGGTCATGCTCCCGATGAGAATGGCCCCGGCCAGCGCGAGGAACCCGCCAACCTGTCTGGACGTGAACGACACGGGCCTCCGGGCGTTGGGGTAGAGTGTCGTGTGCCGTAAGATACCCCGGCCGGGCCCGGCTGCCGGTGGCCCCCGGTCCGGTACCCGGTTTCAATTCGTAAGCTGTTGTCTTACATTGAGATATGCCGGGCGTGTCAATTTAACCAGCCGAGTCGCCGGGTGGGGCACGGCGGTTGCTCCGGCTGGGCGCGGTTTGGCGGCGGATTCCACCCTTTCAGCGGACCTCATGGAGCACCCGGGCCGGTCGGTCGAGCACCTCTTCAGTGTGGATGTCGAGGAGCACTTCCAGGTGGTGGCCCTGCAGCCGTGGGCGCCCCGGGAGAGCTGGGATCGCCATCCCAGCCGGGTCGCCGCCAATGTCGACCGGCTGCTGGAACTGCTCGCCCGGCGAGGGGCCGTCGGCACGTTCTTTACCCTGGGGTGGGTGGCGGACCGGCATCCGGAGGTGGTGCGCCGGATCGCGGCGGCCGGGCACGAGGTGGCCTCGCACGGCTGGTGGCATACCCAGGTCACCCGGCTCACCCCGGACCAGTTCCGCACCGAGGTCCGGGATTCGAAACGGATTCTTGAGCAGGTGTCGGGACGACCGGTCGTCGGATTTCGGGCGCCGAGCTTCTCGATCGTGCCCGGCTATGACTGGGCGTTCGATGTGCTGCTCGAAGAAGGGTACCGCTACGATTCCTCGCTGTTTCCGATCCGTCGCCCCGACTACGGCTGGCCCGGCGCTCCCGCGGTGCCGCACCTGATCCGGCGGCCGTCGGGCACGCTGCTCGAGATTCCGATGGCGACCACGCTGATGGGCGGAGCGCGGATTCCGGCCGCGGGGGGCGGCTACTTCCGCCAGCTGCCGTATGCATTGACTGCGCGCGCCTTCCGTGAGCATTCGGCCCGCAATGAGGCGGGGATGTTCTACATCCATCCGTGGGAAGTGGATCCCGGGCAGCCGCGGCTCCCGGCGGGCCTGCTGACCCGGCTCCGACATTACGGCGGGCTGAACCGGACGCTGCCGCGGCTCGAACGACTGCTCACGGATTTCTCGTTCACGTCAGTGGCACGTCACTTCTCCCGGTTTCCCGGTCTGCTGCTCGAGGCGGGGCTGCCCGCCTTGCCCGCCTGATGCTGCGCCTCACGGAGCTCGGCACCGACGCCGCCGAGTGGGACCGGTTCGTCCGCGCCCAGGCGGGGTGGACCGCATTTCACCTGGCCGCGTGGAAGCCGCTGATCGAGGAAATCTTCGGGCACCAGTGCCACTTTCTCGAAGCCAGGGACGAAGCGGGTCAGCTCGAGGGCATCCTGCCGCTGGTCCGGGTGCGCAGCCTCCTCTTCGGCCATTACCTCGTCTCGATGCCATTCGTGAACTACGGCGGCCCGCTGGGCAGCGAGTCCGCGGTGAAGGCGCTGGTGACGAAGGCGAGCGAGCTGGCCGCCGACTCGGGAGTCAAGCTGCTCGAGCTCAGGAACCGGGGCCCGCTCCCGGTCGAGCTGCCGGTTTCGCACCGGAAGATCACCGTGGTGCTCGATCTCCCCGGCGAGGTCGAGACGCTGCGCAAGAACCTTGGCGCCAAGCTGCGCAGCCAGATCAAGCGCCCCGAAAAAGAGGGGCTGACTGTGCGGTTCGGTCCCGACCAGGTCGATCCGTTCTTTGCCGTGTTCGCCCACCACATGCGTGACCTCGGCACGCCGACCCAGTCGCGCCGGCTGTTCCGCGAAATTGCCGCGCGGTTCGGCGACGAGGCGTGGTTCGGCTGTGTCTACCAGGGGGAAGTGCCGGTCGCCTGCGGCGCCGGATTCGCCTGGGGAGGCGAGTTCGAAATGACGTGGGCGTCGTCGCTCAGAGCGTACAACAAACTGGCGCCCAACATGCTGCTCTACTGGGCATTCATGGAGCGCGCGGTCCAGCGCCGCCTCACCCTGTTCAACTTCGGCCGCTGCACACCCGGGCAGGGCACCCACCAGTTCAAGCGGCAATGGGGATCGCGGGACGAGCAGCTCTGGTGGTACCAGCAGGGAAGGGGGAACGGCGCCGTAGCGACGCCATCGCCCGATGATGGCGTGTATTCGCTCGGCCCGCGGGTGTGGAAGCGGCTGCCGCTGCCTCTGGCCACGGCGCTCGGCCCGGCGATCGTCCGCGGTATCCCGTGAGTCTCTCCCGGGACCTGCCGGTGTACTCCCCGGTGAGCGCGGGCGCCCTTGTGGCCGGGTTTGGTGCCTTGCTGGGAGGCGGGAAGGGGGCCGATCTCGAACAGATCGTACGCCAGAACTATGCGCCCGCTGCGCTCCTCTTCACCGACAGCGGAACCTCGGCGCTGGGACTCGCGCTGCGCGCCGCGACTCCTGCAGGGCCGAGCCCCGATGGAGGTGCGATTGTGGCGCTCCCCGCCTACGGCTGTTACGACCTCGCCACGGCGGCCGACGCCGCGGGCGTGCGCGTCGTACTGTACGACACCGACCCGGCGACACTCGGGCCGGACTGGGCTTCGCTCGATCGGGCGCTCGCCGCGGGGGCGACAGCCGTCGTTGTCCCCTCACTGTACGGGATCCCGGTTGCCCTCGACCGCGTGGAGGAGGCTTGCCGAGGCAGGGCCCTGGTGGTGGACGACGCGGCCCAGGCGGTCGGGGCGTCGCTGGGCGGCAAGCGGATCGGCCGCTTCGGAACGTTCGGGGTGCTGAGCTTCGGGCGGGGGAAGGGATGCACCGGCGGGGGCGGAGGGGCGCTGCTGGCCAATGATGCGGAGGGCGCAGCCCGGCTCGACGCGGTTCGGGGAGTACTGAGACCCGGGCAGCGAGGCTGGGCGGCCTGGGTCAAGCTCGCCGCGCAGTGGCTGCTGGCCCGGCCGTCGGTGTACGGCCTCCCCGCGTCGTTCCCGCCGCTGGGGCTGGGCCTGACGGTCTATCACCAGGCCTGGGCCCCCTCGGGATGCCCCGTCTCCTGTGCGGCCGCCCTGCGGGCCAACTGGGCAGCGGCCAGTGCCGAAGCTGAAATCCGGCGTACCGCCGGCAGGGCCTTGGCGTCCCGGATCACCGGCAATTCTTCGGTGCGGGTGCCGAGCCCGCCTCAGGGGGCGGAGGCTTCATGGCTCCGGTTCCCGGTGATCGTGGCGGAGAATGCCGTACCTCAGGCCCGGACCCTGCAGGCGTCCGGCGTGATGCCCGGATATCCGGCGGCGATCTGCGATCTCGACGGATTCGGCGAGCGCTGCCTCAATCGGGGCGACCCGTTTCCGGGGGCACGGCTCCTGGCCCGGCGCCTCTTTACCGTTCCAGTGCACAGCCGGGTGCGTCCGGAAACGGCGGCCCGGCTGCACCAATGGCTGGACGGACTGGCGGCGTGAGGCGCCACACGGGTCTCGCTCGGCGTGGCGAGGCGTCGTGGTATCTTTCCGGGGTCCGGTGATGGAATCCTGCAGGAGGAATTGCTTGCGCGTCGTGGTGGGCCTGGTACGTCTCGAATTGGACGGGGGAGCGCACCGGTGACCGCGGTGCCGCGGGGTCTTGCCGTGCCCGCGAACGGCGCCCCCGCCGCCCGAAGCTCGACTGCGAGCTTCCGGGTCAAGCGGGATCCGCTCCGGACCACCCTCTTTTTCCTGATCATCATCTCGGTGAGCCGGATTCACCAGCAGTTCCCCGCCCTGGCGGTGTTCCGCCCGGCCATGAGCCTGGCGCTGTTCGCGCTCCTCTATGCCTTTCTCAAACCGCAGCTGTTGAGCGGTGACAAATGGTTCCGCCTCTGGCCCGCCAGGGTGGTGATCGGGATGGGCATCATGGCCTGCCTGTCCGTGCTGTTCGGCATCTCGATGGGCCGGGCCGGGAAGTTTGTGATCGACGACTACAGCAAGACGCTGATCATGTGCTTCCTGCTCATGGCCACCATTGCCGGCGCCAAGCAGCTCTACCTCTACATCTGGGCCTACGTCATTTCCAGCGGACTGCTGGTGTGGATGTCGCTGTTCGTCTTCGGCATGTCCAAGGCGGGTGCCAACGACATCATGCGGCTGAGCGGCGGCTACAAGTACGATGCCAATGACATCGGGGTGGTGGTCCTGGTGGGGCTCGGCCTGTCGCTGCTCACCCTGCAGACCTCCCGGTTCTGGGGCAAGGTGACCAGCCTCGTGATTCTCGCCGGCATCGGTGTCACCATCGCCAAGACCGGGTCCCGCGGCGCCTTCGTGGGCCTGATCGGCGAAGGGGCCGCGCTGCTCATCTGCCTGCACAGCGTGCCGATCCTGAAGCGGGTGGTGTTCATGGCTATCACCGCCGGGGCCCTCGCGCTGGCCGCGCCTCCGGGCTACTGGAACCAGATGGGCACGATCTTCAGTCCCAAGAAGGACTACAACTGGGACTCCTACAGCGGCCGGCGGCAGCTCGCCAAGCGGGGTGTGGGCTACATGATGATGTATCCCATCTTCGGGATCGGGGTCAACAACTTCCCGATGGCTGAAGGCACCCTGGCCGAACACGCCAAGAACCTCCGGGCGACGGACGCGGGCATCAAGTGGTCCGTGGCCCACAATTCCTATCTCGAGGCCGGCGCCGAGATGGGACTCCCCGGCGGCCTGCTCTGGATCATCCTCGTCCCGGGTGGGGTCATTGCCCTCTTCCGGCTCAGTCGCAACCTGCCTCGATCCTGGCTCCGGGGTGACCCGGAGGAACGATTCCTCTACCAGGCGGCGATGTACCTCCCCGTGTCACTCGCCGGGTTTGCCCTGAGCTCGTTCTTCGTGTCGTTCACCTACACCGACCCGATCTACGTGCTCGCGGCGTACATGGTGGGGATCTACATCGCCATCGACCGGAAGAAGCGGGAGTCGGCGGGCGGACCGCAGGCGGCGCGCGCTCCGGTGGTGCAGACGATGCGCCGGAGCGTCCCGGTGGTGAGTGGCATCGCTCTCGCCCCGCCCCCGCCGCCGGCGCAGTCACCTCGAATGGATCAGTCGTGACCCCCTTCGGCCCCGAGGACGCCGAGTGCTAGACTGGCTTCCCGCTCACACCGATTTCCAAGGAGCCTTGCGCGCCCGTGGGGGCCCGGGAGCCCAGTCAGCGCCTGGCCGCCCTCCGGGCGCTCTCCCACTACCGTCTGGGCTACCTCGAGACCATCCAGCTTGACCGGGCGCTGAGCCAGGCCACGGCCGAATCGCCCGGGGAGCTGTCCCCGCTCCGGCTGGCGTTGCTCGCCTCCAGCAAGGCCGATCACCTGAAGCCGTCGATACGCATCGCCGGCCTGCGGCGTGGACTGCTGATCGAGATCTACCTTGGCACCTACGGGCAATACCGG
>DATEHG010000102.1:0-11995 GCA_035279705.1 Gemmatimonadales bacterium | reverse complement strand
TCCTCGGAGCCACGCTGCAGCGGATCCTCGGCCGGGAAAGTGATGTGGTCCTGGTCGCCGAGGCTGGAGGAACGGTGGTCGGGTGGCTGCACGGAGCCGAGCAGGAGCTGCTCGAAATTGGAAAGCGCTGCGAGATCCTGGGCCTCGTGGTGGACGGCCGCCACCGCGGACTCGGCGCGGGCCGCCGGCTGGTCGAGGCCATCGAGAACTGGGCCAGGGAGCGCGGCATCGAGGAGGTCTCGGTGCGCAGCAACATCGTGCGGGCCGAATCCCATCCGTTCTATCTGCACATCGGGTTTCACCGTGAAAAGACCCAGCACGCCTACCGGAAGCGGATCTGAAACGAAGCGGTCCGGTTTCCCGTCTCCCGTCTCCCGTCTCCCATCTCCCGAATGATCGCGGCTTAGTCTACCTTCATCGTGTCATTCGCCCACCACCTCCAGACCGAGTCTCCATGATCCGACCCGTGCTGCTCGCACTGGCCGTGGCCGGGACGGCCGCGCCGCTATCGCTCCAGGCCCAGCTTCCCGCCGCCGACAACCGCCCCACGATCCCGTACGGCCGGAGTGCCAGCCAGCCGATCGACCAGGGCTACACCGACAAGATCCATCAGTACACCACCGAGTCGTTCTTCCTCTCGCCGCTGGTGGACTACCTCCCGGCGTCGAAGACGGTGCCGACGCCGGCCGCCGTCCTTGGCGATATCGCGGGAGCGCCCGGCAAGCTGCCGTACTCGTCGGAGGTCTATCAGTACATGCGGATGCTCGCCAAGGCGACGCCGCGGGTGCGGGTCTTCTCGATCGGGAAATCGGAGGAGGGGAGGGAAATGATCGCGGTGGCGATCGCCTCGGAGAAGATCATGGCGCGGCTCGATGCCAATCGCGCCAAGCTGGCTCAGCTCGCCGACCCGCGCACCATCGGCCTCGATGACAAGAAGGCAGCGGCCATCGCGCAGGAAGCAATCCCGGTCTACTACGTGACCGGCACCATCCACAGCCCTGAAGCCGGCGCGCCGACCGCCATGATGGAAATGGCCTACCGGCTGGCGGTGGACGAGAGCCCCTACATCCGGAATATCCGGGACAACCTGATCACCCTGATCACGCCGATCGTGGAAGTGGACGGCCGAGATCGCCAGGTAGATGTATTCAAGTGGCACATGGCCCACCCCGGCGAAACCTGGCCATACCTGCTCTACTGGGGCCACTACGTCGCCCATGACAACAACCGCGACGCAATGGGCCTGACCCTCAAGCTCTCGCAGAACGTCCTCAACACCTACATCGACTGGAAGGCCCAGGTCATTCACGACCTGCACGAGTCGGTGCCGTACCTGTACGACAACACGATCGGCGACGGACCCTACAACGCCTGGGTCGACCCGCTGCTCACCAACGAGTGGCAGATGATCGGGTGGCACAACGTGCAGGAAATGACCCGGTTCGGCATGCCGGGCGTTTTCGCGTTCGGCAACTTCGACACCTGGAGCCCCGGCTACCTGATGTTCATGGCCGCCACGCACAACGGCATCAGCCGGCTGTACGAGACCTTTGGCAACGGCGGCACGGCGGAAACGGTGGAGCGGACCCTGGACCCGGATGAGACTTCCCGCACCTGGTACCGCCAGAATCCGCCGCTGCCCCGCGTCCGGTGGTCGCTCCGCAACAACAACAACTACGAGGAGACCGGTGTTCTCGTCTCCCTCGGCTATTTCGCCTCCAACCGCCAGCTGTTCCTCACCAATTTCTACCAGAAGAGCAAGCGCTCGGTGCTCAAGGCCACGACCGAGGGTCCGGCGGCCTACGTCCTCCCTGCCGATGACCGCCGGCCCGGGGCCCAGGCGGAGTTGCTCAGGGTCATGCAAAGGCAGCATGTCGAAATCGGCCGGGCCAGCCAGCCGTTCACCCTGACGGTCGGCTTCAAGCCACCGGCGAAGGACACGGCGGCCAAGGACACGGCGACGGCGGTGAAGGACACCACGAAGGTGCCGGTGACCCGGACCTTCCCCGCCGGCACCTACATCATCCGGATGGATCAACCCTACTCGCGCATCGCGGATGCGCTGCTCGACTACCAGTTCTGGGCGCCGAGCGATCCGCAGAAGACGCCGTACGACGACACGGGGTGGACGTTCGGCGAGAACTTCGCGGTGCAGACGGTGCGCGTCACCGATCGCAAGGTGCTCGCGGTGACGGTCGAGAAGGTCACCGGCGAGATCAAGGCCCCCGGGGGCGTGAGCGGGCAGGGATCGGTCTTTGCCATCAACGCGAACGCCGACAACGCGCTCGCCACCCTCCGCTATCGCCTGAAGGACGCCGACTTCTCGGCCGCCGAGGAGGCGTTCGAGGCGGACGGGCACAAGTTTGCGCGGGGCTCGGTGATCATCCGCAACGTGCCGGCAGCCCGGCTGGACTCGGCAGCGAAGGACCTGGGTCTTTCCGCGCGGGCCCTTGGCGCGGCGCCGGACGTGAAGCAGCACCCGCTCCGGGCCGCCCGGGTGGCGCTGATGCACAACTGGATCAGCACCCAGTCCGAGGGGTGGTGGCGCCAGGCGCTCGATGTCCTGAGCATCCCGTACGACTACATCAGCGTGCAGGACGCCGCGGCCAACGCGGACCTGCGGGGCAAGTACGACGTCATCCTCTTCCCGCCGGCGGGCGGCTCGGTGCAGAGCCTGGTGGCGGGGATGCCGATGTATCGCAATCCGATGCCGTGGAAGAAGACGGCCGAAACTCCCAACATCGGCGACTGGGCCCAGACCGACGACATGCGTCCCGGGCTCGGCCTCGCCGGTGTCGCCAACCTGGAGAGCTTCGTGCGGAAGGGTGGTGTGCTGATTGCCGTAGCCAACACGGCGGAGCTCGCCATCCGGTACGGCCTTGCTCCGGGTGTGACGAGCCGCGACGGTTCGTCGCGGGTCACCGGCACCATGCTGCGGAGCCGGCTGGTCGGCGGCACGAGCCCGATCACCTACGGCGTCGGAGACAGCCTGTCGATCCTGAGCGACGATGGCACCAGTTACCGGGTGAGCAACACCACCGGAGGAGGAGGGCGGTCCGAGGCCACGCCGCGCCCCACCGGACGGGGCGGGCCGGACGACAGCGACGAAGTGCAGGGGCGGGCCGCGCTCGAGGATCGCTTCAAGGCGGCACCGGTGCCCGAGGCGCACAACTGGGAAGCGGCTCCGATCACGGAGGAGCAGCTGCGCAACCCGATCAACATCATTCCGCCGGCGCTGCGGCCCCGGGTGGTGCTGCGCTTCTCGGAGCGGAAGAACCTGCTGGTGTCTGGCCTGCTCGACGGCGGCTCCGAGATCGCAGAGCGCCCCGTAGTCGTGGACAGCCCGGTCGGGGAGGGCCACGTGGTCCTGTTCGCCTTCAATCCCATCTATCGCGGCTCGACGATCGGCACCTACCCCCTCGTGCTCAACACGATTCTGAACTTTGACAATCTCGCCGCGGGGCGGAAGTTGGACGCGCGGTAGGCAGGCGGGCAGGCGGGCAGGCGGGCAGGCGGGCGGACAGGGCGGTCAGGGCCTCCAGATGCTGTGCTTACGGCTTAAGGCTTAGGGCTTATGGCTAACTCCCGTCTCCCGCTCACGGTCGGCATTGCATGGCTCGCCATCGCCGTCGCGGCCTCAGCGTCCGGGCGCCTCGGTACCCTGCAGTTTCCCGCACCGCAGCTGGTGCTGCTCGGCCTGACAGCCGCGCTGATGATCGCGGTCTTTCGCGCCCCGCCGATCCGGGACTGGGTCGCCTCACTGCCGCTAACGGCGCTGGTCGCTCTCCACCTGACGCGCCTGGTGGCCGGGGCGGCTTTTCTCCTCTGGTACAGCCGCGGTGAACTGCCCGGCGCCTTTGCCCTTCCCACGGGGTGGGGAGACATCGCGGTCGCGCTGCTGGCCGGGGTACTGTTGCTCACCCGCTCGCCGGCCGAGCCGGCAAATCGGGGGCTGTACACCTTCTGGAACCTGTTCGGTCTGGCTGACATCCTCCTGGTCGTCGCCAACGCGGCGCGGACCGGGATGACGGATCCAGCCGGCATGGCTCCGCTGCTGCACCTGCCACTCAGCCTGCTGCCGACCTGGCTGGTACCGATCATCATCGTGAGCCATGTGGTGATCGGGTTGCGGCTGCGGGAAGGCAAGACGGACAGAACGGACAGGTGAATCGCTTATGGCTTAAGGCTTACGGCTTAAGGCCCATTCACGGAGCTGCGATTGACTGACCAAGCCGCTGATGCCGCCGTCGAAGCCGCGACACTCCGGACCGTCACTCTGCGCCTCATGCCGGCGCTTTTCCTTCTCTACATCATCTCCTTCCTCGACCGGGTCAATCTGGGGTTCGCCGCCCTGCAGATGAACCGCGACCTGGGTTTCAGCGCCACGGTCTTCGGGTTCGGCTCCGGCATCTTCTTCATCGGCTACTCGCTGTGCGAAGTGCCCAGCAACCTGGTCCTGGCGCGGATGGGAGCCCGCCGCTGGATCTCCCGCATCATGGTGTCATGGGGAGTGCTGGCTTCGGCGATGATGTTCGTCCACACGCCGACCTCGTTCTACATCATCCGCTTTCTGCTCGGCGCGGCGGAGGCGGGATTCTTTCCCGGCATCATCTACTATCTCAGCCTCTGGTATCCCGGGCAGACCAAGTGCAAGGCCGTCGCCCGGTTCATGGTGGCGATCCCGATCTCGGGTGTGGTGAGCGGTGCCCTGGCCGGTCCGCTCCTCGCCATGCAGGGCAGGGGCGGGCTGGCCGGGTGGCAGTGGCTGTTTCTGCTGGAGGGCCTGCCGGCGGTGCTGGCCGGGTTCCTCGTGCTGCGATATCTGCCGGACGGTCCCGCCGACGCGCGCTGGCTGGCGCCGGAGGGTCGCCGCTGGCTCGAGACGCAACTCGCCGAGGATCGCAGCCGCTGCCTCGAGCGCGGCGCCTTGAGCCTCTCGCAGGCGCTGGCCAACCCGACGGTGTGGCAGCTGACCCTGATCTACTTTCTGTCGTCCTGCAGCGTGTACGCCTACAGCTTCTTCTCCCCCCAGATCATCAAGGGCGTTCTCGGTGGGAGCAATACTGTGGCGGGTCTGATCGCCGCGGCCATCAGCTTCTGCACTGCCGGGGCCATGCTGTACAACGCCAGTCATGCCGACCGGCATGGCAACCCGATTCTGCACCTCATCGTTCCTGCGCTCGTGTCGGCACTCGGATGGGTGCTGGTGAGCTGGCTGGAGTCGCCGATTCCCGCCCTGCTGGCCCTGGCGCTCATCCCGCTGACCCTGAGCGGCAATGGTCCGTTCTGGATGCTGCCGGCCTCCTTCATGACCGGGAGAACCGCCGCGGGCAGTTTTGCCTTCATCAACACCATCGGCGCCCTCGGCGGCTTTGTCGGCCCCAATCTGCTCGGGCTCTCCAAGGACACTTTCGGCGATTACCGCGCCGGGCAGCTGGCGCTGGCACTCTGCTGCATGGGAGCGGCAGGACTGACACTCCGCCTCAAGCGAGCCCGGGAGCTCGCGCCGATGATGGTGGCGGCGGCGCCGGCAGCGACGGGTTAGGTGGTGAGGCGGGGGAGACGGTCAGGACGGTCGGGACGGTCGAGTTGACTGTCCGGAGGGATGCGGGCAAGCATCCGCAAGGCACTTCCTCTCTCCTCTCTCCTCTCTCCTCTCTCCTCTCTCCGCAGTTCATCTTCGTATCTTCCGGCATGGCTCCGTCGCCCCGCACCCTGGCCTTTCACCGCCTCCACCAGTCCGGCTGCTTCGTCATTCCCAATCCATGGGACGTGGGCAGCGCGCGCCTGCTCGCCCAGCTCGGCTTTCCCGCCCTGGCCTCGACCAGTTCGGGGCTGGCCTGGTCCAGCGGGCGTGCCGACAACCAGGTGACGTTGCCTGAACTGCTGACGCACCTGAGAGCCTTGGTCGGGGCAGTGGACCTGCCGATCAATGCCGATTTCGAAGGGGGCTTTGCCGTCGAGCCCGACCGGGTCGCCGCCAATGTGACGCTGGCGCTCGAGACCGGCATCTCGGGAATCTCGATCGAAGACTCGACCGGAAACGCCACCGCCCCGCTCTACGACTTCGACCTGTCGGTGGCACGGATCGGCGCCACCCGCGCGGCCATCGACCGGAGCGGTACCGGCGTGCTGCTGGTGGGCCGCTCGGAAGGCTTCCTGGTGGGCCGCCCGGACCTGGCCGAAACCATCCGGCGGCTGGTCGCGTACTCGGCGGCCGGAGCGGACTGCCTGTATGCGCCCGGCCTCAAGAGCCGCGAGGAAATCGAGGCGGTGGTTCGCGCAGTCGCTCCCAAGCCCGTCAACGTTCTCGTCAGCAGCGATTTCACGACCGTCGCCGAGCTCGCCAGGCTCGGCGTGAGGCGCATCAGCGTGGGGGGAGCGCTGGCCCGGGCCGCCTGGGGAGGCTTTCTCGCGGCCGCCCGCGAGATCGCTTCGGCGGGCACCTTTGTCGGGCTGGCTCGGGCGGTGCCGTTCGCCGAAATCAACCAGGCCCTCCGGGGCCCCGCCTGAGGCGGGCGGCTGGGTCGGTTCCGGGGTATCAGTAGGTCGAAACGCTGCGTCGGCGGCAACGATTCGCCCGGGTGCCGCATATTCGAACAAGATTGGCGCGATCGATCGAGTCATTTACCTTCTGGCTCGGTTTTCCGGACAGCTCCAGGGAGATCCTACCATGCGCGGTGCACTGCTCCGATCGGCTGCCGTCGGCGTCGCCACGGTCGCCTGCCTCACCCTCTCGATCACCCCGGTCGTGGCCCAGACCGACATGGCCAAGGTCAATGTGGACAGTGCGCGGCGGACCTATACCGCCGCCGATGTCTTCTTCATGAAGGGGATGATCGGCCATCACGCCCAGGCCGTCCTCATGGCCGGGTGGGCCCCGACGCACGGAGCGAGTCAGTCACTGCAGGCGCTTTGCGCCCGGATCGCGGTGGGCCAGACCGACGAAATCCACCTGATGCAGACGTGGCTCCGCGACCGGCATGAAGAGGTGCCCGCCGGCGATGCCACGATGGACATGATGCCCGGGATGGACGAGTCCCACCTGATGCCCGGGATGCTCACTGCGGATGAGCTCAATCAGCTGGACAAGTCCCGCGGCGCCGATTTCGACCGGCTCTTCCTGACATTCATGATCAAGCACCACCAGGGCGCGATCACCATGGTCAACACCCTGTTTGGTTCCCAGGGCGCCGGGGAGGAAGAGACCATCTTCCGGTTTGCCTCGAACGTCTACGCCGACCAGACGACCGAAATCGACCGGATGAGCAAGATGCTGGCCGCCATGCCGCCCTCGGGGCACGGTCAGTAGCGCCGGGTAATTGTTCGCAGGGTAGGTTCCTTCCAGGGCCCTTTCAGAGGACTGTTCAATGGATCCCGTTTCCCCTGTTCGATTCGCCGCCACCCGCCTGGGCCGACTGGCCGCGGTGCTCGGCACGCTGGCGCTGGCCGCCTGCGGTTCCTCCTCCTCGTCTTCCGCCGCCATGTCGACGGTCGCCCCCAAGCCCGACCCGCGGGTCGGACTCAAGGCCGGGCTCACCGATGCGGCCTCGGCCGCGTGGAACATGAAGCTGGTCAGCAATACCCCGAGCTCCGAGAAGTTTGCCGGGGTGACCAACTCGGACCTGTCGTTCGCGGGCCATTACGCCATCCAGGGCAACTACAACGGCTACCAGGTCTGGGACATCACCAGCCCCGCCAAGCCGGCGCTCAAGATCGGGTTCCTCTGCCCCGCCTCCCAGAGCGACGTGTCGGTGTACAAGAACCTGCTGTTCGTCTCGGGTGAGGGGAACTCGGGCCGCCTCGACTGCGGCACCGAGGGCGTGCACGACACCGTGAGCCACGACCGGCTCCGCGGCCTCCGCATCTTCGACATCACCGACATCGGCAATCCCAAGTACATCGGCAACGTGCAGACCTGCCGCGGCTCCCACACCCACACGGTGGTCGAGGATCCGAAGGACAAGGCCAACGTCTACGTGTACATCTCCGGGTCGGCCGGCGTCCGCTCGCCGAACGAGCTGGCCGGCTGTTCGCGGCTGGCGCCGGACCAGGATCCCAACTCGGCGCTGTTCCGCATCGAAGTCATCAAGGTGCCGCTGGATCATCCCGAGCAGGCGGCCATCGTGAGTTCGCCGCGCATCTTCCACGACCTCGTGGCCCCGCCGCGGCACGGCGAGGCGCCGGAGGACATCGCGGCGGCCGCCAAGGCTGCCGAGGCGGCCAAGGCGCGTGGCGCGTTCACCGCCAAGATCGATGGGGCGGAGCGGGTGATTCCCGACGGCTTCGCCAAGGGCATGCTGGACAGCGTGGTGAAGGCGCGGGGCGGCAGCGGCGATGCGACCGGTGCGGACAGTGCGGCGCTGCGCGCCGCCCTGCCGGACATGATCGCCAGGATGTTCGCCCCGGCACCCGCCGGCCCCAATGGCCAGCGCCCCGGCCCGACCCAGTGCCATGACATCACCGTGTATCCGGCGATCGGCCTGGCCGGCGGTGCCTGTGGTGGGTACGGCCTGCTGCTCGACATCAGCGATCCGGCCAACCCGACCCGGATCGGTGCCGTAGCCGATTCCAACTTCTCCTTCTGGCATTCGGCCACGTTCAACAACGACGGTACCAAGCTGCTTTTCTCGGACGAGTGGGGCGGCGGCGGCCAGCCCAAGTGCCGGGCCACCGACAAGCCGGAGTGGGGCGCGGACGCCATCTTCACCCTGAGCGCCGACCACAAGCTCACGTTCAAGAGCTACTACAAGATGCTGGCACCCCAGACCGAGTTCGAGAACTGCGTGGCCCACAACGGCTCGCTGATCCCGATTCCTGGGCGCGACGTCATGGTGCAGTCGTGGTACCAGGGCGGCGTCTCGGTGTTCGACTGGACCGATGCGGCGCACCCGAAGGAGATTGCCTTCTTCGACCGCGGTCCGATCGACTCCACCAAGATGGGCAACGGCGGCACCTGGTCGGCCTACTGGTACAACGGGATGATCTACAGCTCCGAGATCGCCCGCGGCCTCGATGTCTTCGATCTCACGCCGAGCGGCTTCATCTCGCAGAACGAGCTGGATGCGGCCAAGTCGGTGCACCTCGAGTACCTGAACGTGCAGGGGCAGCCGAAGCTGGTCTGGCCCGCCACGTTTGCGCTCTCCCGCGCCTACCTCGACCAGCTGGAGCGGTCGAAGGGGCTGGCGAGCGGCACCATCTCGTCCACCCGCAAGGCGCTGGACAAGGCTGAGAAGGCGACCGGGGCCGGTGCCCGCTCCGAGGCGCTCACTGCCCTCGCGGCGACCGTGAATGGCGAGGCGGCCAGCGCGGCGGACCAGGCCAAGGTCAAGAAGCTGGCGCAGTCGATCACCGACCTGGCGGCGGCGCAGAAGTAGCTCCGCCCCGCAGGCGAAACGAAACCGGCCGCCGGGGCGTCAGCTCCGGCGGCCGGTGCGTTTCCGAAACCAGTCTCGAGACAGGCAGGAACGATGCCCCTGCGACTCCGGTACCCGGCAGCGCTGCTGGCCTTGCCGCTCGCCGTATCAGCGCAGACTGTGCAGCCGGGAGTGCGGACCGACACCATCGAGTGTGCGCGCCGGGCCACCACCTACCAGCTCTTCATTCCCGATTCGGGCCGGGCACTCCCGGCCATCCTGCTGCTGCACGGCGCCGGCGGTGAGCCCAATGACGTGATGCAGCCCTGGCTCAAGCTGGCCAGGAAGAAGGGGATCGTGCTCGCGGCCCCTGTGCTGCCGCTGGAGCGCAGTTACGAAGCGGTGGCGCCGAAGGTCTTTCGCTGCGTGATGGAGGACGTCCGCCGGCGGACCGCCGTCGATTCCACCCGCATTTACCTGTTCGGTTATTCGATGGGCGGGTACCTGGCGCTCGGCGCCGGGCTCATCGAGTCGGAATACTTCGCCGGCATCATGGTGTACGCCAACGGGCTGCACGAGGATTTCTACCCGCTGGTGGACAAGGCGGTGCGCAGGCTGCCGGTGGCGCTGTACGGGGGGCTGCAGGACCAGGTCTACCCGATCCAGGGCGAGCGGCGGACTCACGACTACCTGATGAATCACGGCTTCACGATCCGCTACCGCGAACTCGACGCCCAGGACCACTCGTACTGGCCCTCGGCGGACTGGATCAACAGCGATGCGTGGGGGTGGATCTCGACACGCCGGCCCGAGCCCTGAGAGCGGGTTCAGTCCAGCGGCTTGAGATTCGCGATGATCGAGGTGCGACGGTTCTCCAGGAACGGCGGCAGCGCCACCGCCTCGCCCAGCCTCCCGGGTTTTTCATCCACGGCGAAGCCCGGACCGTCGGTGGCGATCTCGAACAGCACGCCGTTGGGCTCCCGGAAATAGAGGCTGCGGAAGTAGTAGCGGTCGATCTCACCGCTGTTCCCGATGTGCAGAGAGTTGAGCCGCTCGGTCCAGGCGTGGTACTGAAGCACGTCCGGTGTGCGAAGGGCCACGTGGTGGACGCCACCGGCGCCGAGGCGGGCCCGCTTGAGTCCGGGCTGGACGGCGAGGTGAAGTTCGGCCGCCGGCCCGCCATTGCCCATCTCGTACACGTGCACGGTGTGCGGCGAGGTTCCCGCCACCGCGTACTGGCGGGCGGCGCGCATGTTGAGCACCTCGGTGAGCAGCCGCGCGGTGGGCTCGAGCACGGGAATGCTGAGTACGATCGGGCCGAGTCCGCGGACCTGGTGTTCGGCGGGCACCTGGCTCGCATCCCAGGGCACCGAACCCGGGCCCTCACCGCCGTCGTCCACCAGCGCCAGCCGCTGGCCTTCCGGATCCTCGAAATCGAGCGTCAGCCGTCCATCAACCTCCGCCACGTCACCGCTGGTGATCCCCAGCGAGGTGAAGCGCGCCTTCCACCAGGCCAGTGTGGCGGCGCCCTTGACCCTCAGCGAGGCCCGGCTGATGCTGTTGGTGCCGCGCTGCTCGCGCGGCATCGGCCAGTCGAAAAAAGTCAGGTCGGTGCCCGGCGTGCCGGCGGCATCGGCATAGAACAGGTGATAGGCGCTCAC
This sequence comes from Gemmatimonadales bacterium, assembly GCA_035279705.1. Classification (GTDB taxonomy): domain Bacteria; phylum Gemmatimonadota; class Gemmatimonadetes; order Gemmatimonadales; family GWC2-71-9; genus DATEHG01. The sequence continues at coordinate 978 of DATEHG010000102.1, read as the reverse complement.
GTCATCCTGGTTGACGCTGCGCTTGACCAGCCGCATCCCGAGCGAGCGGGTATAGAACCGGTAGTTGTTCCGGATGTCGGCCGAAACGGCGGTGAGATGATGAATGCCCGTGAGTTGCATGCCCAATAATACCGTTTTTGATGTGATCGTGGTCGGCGCCGGAGCCGCGGGTCTGGCCGCGGCCCGCGAGCTGTCCAGGAAAGGACGCTCGGTGCTCGTCCTCGAGGCGCGGGAGCGGCCCGGTGGCCGGGTCTGGACCCATGGTCCCGTCGAGCTGGGCGCCGAGTTCGTGCATGGGCTTCCGCCGGCCGCGATGGGCTTGCTGGCCGAGGCGGGCATCCGGAAAATCGATTCCGACGGCGACCACTGGGACCTCGGTGAGAGCGGGCTGGCTCCGATGGAGGATCGCATGGGCCAGATCCATCGCATCCTCTCCCCAGCTGGCGACCTGGCCCGGGATCAATCGGTGCAGCAGTTTCTGGCCGCCTCGGCGGCCGCGCGCCAATTTCCCGGCTCCGCCGACATGATCCGCCGGCTGGTCGAGGGATTCGACGCGGCCGACCCTTCCCGCGCGAGCGTGATGTCGATCGCGGCGGAGTGGACCGGTGGAGCCAACGTGGAGGCGCCACAGGGGCGTCCCGAAGGCGGCTATGGGGAGTTGATCACCTATCTCGTTCACGGCCTGCAACAGGGCCCTGCCGAACTGCGATTCGATGCGGTGGTGCGCGTGGTGCGCTGGTCGGCCGCAGGGGTCGAGATCGAAGTGGAGTGCCCGGGGCGGACGGAACTTTTCCGGGGGAGCGCGGCCATCATCACGCTGCCGCTTGGTGTCCTTCAGGCGCCCCCCGGCGACCCCGCGTTCGTCGCCTTCGATCCGCCACTGGCCGCCAAGGCGGACGCGCTCGCCGGACTGGCCATGGGTCCCGTGCTCAAGGTGCTGCTCGACTACGAAGCGCCCTTCTGGGAATCGCTCGGGGA
>DATEHG010000101.1:0-59101 GCA_035279705.1 Gemmatimonadales bacterium | reverse complement strand
CGGGGAAGATCGCCGCCTTCATGTGCGAGCCAATCGCGGGCGTCGGCGGCGTCACCATGGGCGCGCCCAACTACCTGCGTGAGGCCTATGCGGCCGCGCGGGACAATGGCGGACTCTGCATCGCGGACGAAGTGCAGACCGGCTTCGGCCGCACGGGACACCACTACTGGGGATTCCAGAACTGGGGTGTCACACCCGACATCGTGACGATGGCCAAGGGCATCGGCAACGGCGCCCCTCTGGCCGCCGTGACCACCCGCCGCGAAATCGCCGAGGCACTCACGGGCCGGATCCATTTCAACACGTACGGCGGCAACCCGGTTTCGATGGCGGCAGGACTCGGCGTGCTCGAGGCGATCGATGCCGACGGCCTGCAGGCCAACAGCCGGGTGGTGGGCGGGAAGTTCAAGGAGGGGCTCAAGGCACTCATGGCCCGGCACGACATCATCGGCGACGTCCGAGGCCTCGGCCTCATGCTCGGCGTCGAGCTGGTGAAGGACCGGAAGGCCCGCACGCCGGCCAAGGAAGAAACCCTTGCATTTCTCGAGAAGGTGCGCGAGCAGGGGATCCTGATCGGCAAGGGCGGGCTCGACGGCAACGTGCTGCGCATCAAGCCGCCGATGTGCATTTCGGCGGAGGACGTGGAGTACGCGTTGCATGCGTTTGATAAGGCGCTGAAGGGGCTGTAACCCAGCCATAAGCCTTCAGCCTTAAGCCATAAGCTATTCTGCCACTCCTCAGCCCTTGGGCGCGACCTGTCCGGGGAATGAGGTGCCGTTTGCTTACGGCTTATGGCTTATGGCTTACGGCTAACTCGAAAACCCCAACCCGAAGCGATCCAGCACCCTGAGAAACAGCGACGGCGCTTCCCCGGCATCCACCCGGCGCAATCCCTTCGTCACCAGCGAGACCGCCATCCCGCGCAGCGGTTCCGGCGGATAGGGGAAAGGCTTCCGGCTCACCAGCTGGAGGTCGAGCAGCTCGCTCGGGCGCCCCAGCGCCATGTGGGCCAGGATCTGGCCGCCGAGTCGGGTGGTACCGATGCCGTGGCCGGTATAACCGAGGCCGTAAAGGATGCGGCCGCCGGCGGCGCTGCTGAAGAACGGCGTCATTCGCGTGGTCGAGCAGATGGCCCCGCCCCAGCGGTACTCCCAGCGCAGGTCCGCCAGCGGCGGGAAGTGGCGCCGCCAGCTCTCCTCCAGCGACTGATAGTGCGGCGGTGAGTGGTCGCAGCTCCGGTCCACCCGGTTATCTCCCCAGTACGCCGCTTCACTCGTCCCCCAGAGTACCCGGCCATCCACCGTCGGCCGGTAGTAGTTGAAGAAGGTGCGCAGATCGGTGATGCCCTGCCGCCCCTTCCAGCCGAGGCTTTCCCACTGTGCGGCGCTCAGCGGCTCACTCACCAGCACATAGTCGTACAGCGGGATGAACCGGGTCAGCACCTCGGGAAGCAGGTGATGGGTGTAGGCACTCGTGGCCAGGATGATCTTGCGCGCCCTCAGCGTGCCTCCACTTGTCCTGAGCCGAGCCCCCGTCCCTTCGGCCAGCACGCTCAGCACCTTGCTCTGCTCGTGGATCGCGACACCCTGCCGGCGGGCCTCGCGGGCCAGGCCATCCACCAGCTTCACGGGGTTGAGGATCCCGCCCCCCGAGACCCGCACCGCGCCGAGGTAGAGCGGTGAGTGCACTTCGGCGCGCATCGCGTCGCCGTCGAGGAAGGTGAAGCTGTCGAGGCCGAGGCTCCTGGCGGTTTCGACGGTGCGATGGCACTCCTCGAGGTGGGCCGGGGTCAGCGCAGCCATGAGCCGGCCGGTGCGTTCGAGATCGCAGTCGATACCCCAGCGCTCCAGGTCGTCGTAGAGGCCGGCGACGTTGGCCTCGCCCAGGGTGGCCAGGCGGCGGGCCTCCTCCAGGCCGAAGTGCTGGATGGCGAGGCCATGGCCGTGATCCACCGTCTCCGACAGCATCCCGGCGTTGCGCCCGCTGGCGCCGTAGGCCGCGGTACCCTGTTCGACCACTTCAATCGACACGCCGGGATCGAGTTGCCTGAGTGTGAGGGCCGCCCAGAGTCCCGTGAGCCCGGCGCCGACGATGGCGATATCACATTCCCGGTCACCGTTCAGCTGTTCGGGTGCGGTACGGGGGCGGGTGGCGAGCCAGTAGCAGGAGGACTCAATGGGAGGCAGGGACATGCCGAACTATAGCGTTGAACAGTGAACGGGGAACAGTGAACGGGAACTACGAAGAGAGGAGAGAGGAGAGAGGAACTGTCCTCTTTTGAGGGTCGTTAGCTTCCCCTAAGTGCCTTTCCCCTTCTCCACAGTTCCGCTAACGGCCAATGGCTTACGGCTAACGGCTAGCGGCTAACGGCCCGCAGTATTCTGTCGGGTTTCGCGTCAGCAATCCGATTGCCGATTGGGTAACCCTACTTAACTTTAGGCACACCAGAGACTGCCCAGGCCATTCGCAATCATGACCGCCACCAACGCCCAGTTCGTCGGTTCCATTCCTGCCAACTACGACCGCTATCTCGGTCCCACCATGTTCGAGCCCTACGCGGCCGACCTGGTGGGCCGGCTCGTGGTCCCGATCAGCGGCCGAGTCCTCGAGTTGGCGTGCGGGACCGGCATTGTCACCAGACTGCTCCGTAAGGTTCTGCCCCGCACGGTGGACATTCTGGCCACGGACTTCAACGATCCGATGCTGGCGTACGCCCGGGCGCAGGTCGGCCCCGCGCCCGGTCTCGAATGGCGCCAGGCGGATGCCGGAGCGCTGCCCTTCCCCGACGCGGCGTTCGACGCCGTGATCATGCAGTTCGGCCTGATGTTCGTCCCGGACAAGGTGCAGGCGCTCAGGGAAGCGCGCCGGGTGCTGAAGCCGGGAGGCCAGCTCCTGGTCAACGTGTGGGACTCGATCGACCAGAACCCTTTCATCCGGGTCTCCAACGACACCGTAGCGGGCTTCTATCCTGACAGCCCCCCGCTGTTCTTCAACACGCCGTACGGGATGCACAATCTCCCGGCGCTGGCCGCGATGGCCGCCGAAGCCGGGCTCATCCAGGTGCACGTGGAAACGGTGACGCTGACCGGCGAAAGCCCGAGTGCCACGGCCCTTGCCACCGGAATCGTCGAGGGAACGCCGCTGGCCTTGGCCATCCAGGAAAAGGGCACCGTGTCGACCGCGACGCTCGTGGAAGCGGTGGCCAAGGCGCTGTTCCGGCTGAGCGCCGGGATCAAGCCGATCCGGGTCAAGCTCCAGGCCCACGTCCTCGAGGCCCGCGCCCCGCGCTGATGCCTCGCGCTCTCGAAGGCCCTCCGGTGCTCCTGTTCGACGGCACCTGCGGGCTTTGTCACGGGTTCGTACGGTTCATGCTCCGGCGGGACCGCCACCGCCGCCTCCTGCGGCTGGCCCCGCTCGAAAGCAGCGCCGCCCGCCTGATCCTGGCCCACCACCCCGAAGCGACCGGGATCGATTCCGTGGTCTGGGTCGAACCCCTCGCCACGCCGGACGAGAAGGCCCTCACCCGTTCCGATGCCGTCCTCCGCGCTCTCGAATACCTCGGCATGCCGTGGAGCTTGTTCCGGATATTCCGCGTCGTCCCCCGGCCCATTAGGGATGGGATCTACGACTACGTGGCGCGGAAGAGGTATGGGTGGTTCGGGCGTTTCGAGGTATGCCCGGTGCCCAGCGACGAGGAACGGGCGAGATACCTGTGACGGGAGACGGGAGACAGGAAAGCGGAGAGTGGAGAGAGGAGAGAGGAAAACATCAACAACCAGCTTACGGCTTAAGGCTTACGGCTTAAGGCTAGATCGTTTCCCCCCGCAGCCTCGCAGCCCGCTGCTGCCAGAGCACACTCGCGCCGAGCAGGAGCAGTGAACCGACCAGGATCGCAGTCGCCACCACGTTGATCTGCGGCGGATAAGCCGCCCGCTGGGCGCCGTAGACGTACAGCGGGTACGTCACCCGGCTGCCGCTGTTGAACAGGGTAATGATGAAATCGTCCAGCGACAGCGCGAAAGACAGCATGGCCGCCGCCACGATGCCGGGAGCGATCAGCGGCAGCGTCACCTTGAACACCACCCGCACCGGCGTGGCTCCCAGGTCCATCGCCGCCTCTTCCAGCGTCCAGTCGAACCCCCGGATCCTCGCCCTGACGGTCAGCGCCACGTAGCTCACCGAGAACATGATGTGGGCGATCACGATCGTGGTGAAGCCGCTCGGCGTGTTCAGGTTCAGGAACAGCGACAGCAGGGACGAGCCCAGCACGATCTCGGGCGTGGTGAGCGGCAGCACCAGCAGCAGGCCGACGAGCCCACTCCCCTTGAACGTGTAGCGGCAGAGGGCCAGTGCGATCAGCGTCCCCAGGATTGTGGCTACGAACGTCGAGATGCTGGCCACCTTGAGGCTCAGCTTCATGGCCTCGACCAGGGCGGGATACTTGAAGGGGTCGAGCCAGGCATCGAACGAGAAGGCCTTCCAGACGAAGTTGTACTTCCCGTCCGGCCGGTTGAAGCTGTACAGCACGATCACGAAGATCGGCAGGAACAGGTAGAGCAGGACCAGGAAGCCGTAGATGTCGAGCGCGCGGGCTCCCAGCGCTCGCGCCGCCGCCGAGGCCCGGCCCCTGGGGGCGCGTTCGGCCGCCATCAGGCCAGCTCCTCGGTGCCCAGCACCCGGGCGTACGCCAGCACGCCGAGGGTGATGATGGCCATCAGAACGAAAGAGAGCGACGCGGCGAGCGGATAGTCCCGGACCTGCAGGAACTGGTTCTGGATGACGGTGCCGATCATCTGCTGGTTCGGACTGCCCAGCAGTTCGGCATTGATGAAGTCACCCGTCGCGGGAATGAAAGTCAGCAGACTGCCCGCGAAGACCCCAGGCAGGGAGAGCGGCAGCACCACCTTCACGAAGGCGAGCCACGGGTTGTTGTACAGGTCTTCCGCCGCCTCGGTGAGCCGCCGGTCGATCTTCTCGAGGCTCACGTAGATCGGCAGGATCATGAAGGGCAGGAAGTTGTAGGTCAGCCCGCCGATCACCGCGATGGTGGTGTTGAGCAGCCGGTCGCCCTCGGGCAGCAGATTGAGGTGCGAGAGCAGCCACACCGCGGGCCCGGAGTCGTTGAGGATCGTCTTCCAGGCAAAGGTGCGGACCAGGAAGGTGGTGAAGAACGGCAGAATGACGAGGCCGAGCAGGAGATTCTTGAGCCGGCCCGAGCGGAAGGCAATCACATAGGCCAGGGGGTACCCCAGCAGGATCGCGAAGATGGTGGCGCTGAAGGCGTAGCGGAACGAGCGCCAGAAGTGGGCCCCGTAGTCGGTAAAGGCGCGGGCGAAGCCGTCGTACCACGGCACCCCCTGCCCCGCGACCGACGTCTTGCCCAGCGTGACAATCGGAATGACGTAGAACAGGATGAGCCAGATGACTCCCGGCGCGACCAGGAGATACGGCGCATAGGGACTGCGCCGGGAGCCACCTGCTGCGGTACCGGCCATGTGTCAGGCGCCGATTGCGTCCTGGAACACCTGGTTGAACGCCTTGTCTTCGGCGTCATCGAGGCCGCGGAAGACGTGCAGCCGGGCGCGGAGGTCGTCGGGCGGATTGACCAGCTCGCTCTTGGCCAGATCGGGCTTGATCTTGGCCAGCGCCTCGCCCGCGCCCTTCACGTCCGACAGGTACGGAGCCGCCGCCACGATCTGCGCCGAGTGGGCCGGATCGTAGCAGTAGTTGATCCAGGCCATCGCGGCATCCTGCCGGTCGGACACCTTGGGAATGATCATGTTGTCCGAGTAGAGCATGGCCCCTTCCTTCGGGGCGATCCAGCGCAGATCGGGGTTGTCCGCCGCCAGGCCCTGGATATCGCCCGACCAGGCGATGGCGATGGCGATGTTCCCCGCCGCGAGGTCGGCGGCGTAGTCGTTGCCGGTGAACTTGCGCACCTGCCCCGACAGCCGGGCCTTCTTGATCTTCTCCGCCGCGGCCTTGGCATCTTCGAGGGTGCAGTTCGTCGGGTCCTTGCCCAGCCCCAGCATCACCAGCCCGAGGGTATCCCGCATCTCGGTCAGCATGGTGACCTTGCCCTTGAACTTGGGGTCGAAGATGTCGTTGATGCTGGTGATTTCGCGGCCCGTTTTCTTCGGATTGTAGCCGACGCCGGTCATGCCCGAGAGCCACGGCACGGTGTACTTCCGGCCAGGATCCCAGCTCACGTTCTTCACACCGTCCACCAGGTTGACCTTGTTCGGGAACGCGGCGTCATTGAGCGGAGCCGCATACCCGAGCGAAATGATCCGCCCGGCCATCCAGTCGGTGAGCACGATGATGTCGCGGTCGATGCTCTGGTTCCGCTTGAGCGGCTCTTCAATCTTGGCGAAGAACTCGTTGTTGTCGTTGATGTCTTCGGTGTAGGTGGCCTTGATCCCGGTGGCCTTCTCGAAGTCGGTGGCGGTGGCCGCGTCGATGTAGAGCGGCCAGTTGCTGATCCGCACCTCCTTGGATCCGCCCGCCGCCATGGCCTTGGTGGTATCCGCGGCCGGCTTGGCCCCTTCCTTGGGCGCGCAGGCGGACATGAGGCTGCTGCCGAGCGCCAGCCCGCCGGCGGCCATGGCCGAGCGATTGATGAACTGGCGGCGGCCCATGCCGCCCCGCAGCATCTCCCAGATCCTGGGATCGATCTCGTTCCGATCATCCTTGGCCATACGCGCTCCCCGGTTGGATAGTGAAAGTTGCGACAGTCCGGCCCCGCGGCGGCGGCCGGTCAGCTCCTGGCCGGCGGCAAGAGCCGCCCGGCGTCCGCGTCCCAGGTGACCTGAATCGCCTTGCCGGGCGCCAGCTCCGGCGTGGCATCGCCGTGACCGACGTGTGCCACGATCTCGGTGCCGTCCACGGTCTTGAGCAGGCAGCGGGTCACCGGTCCCTGGAAAATGACGTGCTGCACCGTGGCCGGCACCGCGGGACTGTTGCCGCTGGTCTCGCTGGCCAGCCGGATCCGCTCGGGACGCACCGTGACCGTGGCCGGGCTCCCCGGGCCGCCGGTCCAGCTGCCGGTGGGCACGTCGAACGGCTTGGATCCCGCCACCGTGACTTCGGCCTGGCCGTTCTTGACCCGGGCGACCTGGGCGGGAATGAGATTGGCGACGCCGATGAAGTTGGCCACGAACACCGTGCTGGGGGCGTGGTAGATCTCCTCCGGCGGCGCGATCTGCTCGACCCGGCCCTCGTTCATGACCGCGATGCGGTCCGACATGGTGAGGGCTTCTTCCTGGTCGTGCGTGACATAGATGAAGGTGATGCCGACTTCGCGCTGAATCCGCTTCAGCTCCACCTGCATGGCCTGGCGGAGCTTGAGATCGAGCGCGCCGAGCGGCTCATCGAGCAGCAGCGCGCTGGGATGATTGACCAGCGCCCGGGCCAGTGCCACCCGCTGCTGCTGGCCGCCCGACAGCTGCGCCGGTTTGCGCTGGGCATACTGGCCGAGCCGCACCACTTCGATGATTTCCTTGACCCGGCGATCGATGTCTTCGGGCGGGGCTTTCTTGCTGCGGGGGCCGAAGGCGATGTTGTCGAAGACATTCATGTGCGGGAACAGCGCGTAGTGCTGGAACACCGTGTTGACGTTGCGCTGGTACGGGGGCACATGCGAGACGTCCTTGCCTTCGAGCAGCAACCGGCCGCTGGTGGGCTGTTCGAAGCCCGCGATCATCCGGAGTGTCGTCGTCTTGCCGCAGCCGGAGGGGCCCAGCATCGAGAAGAACTCGCCGCGAGCGATCGAGAAATTGGCGTCCTGGACCGCCACGTAGTCGCCGAACCGCTTGACGACATGGTCCAGGATGATGACCGGCTCGGCTCCGGTCGGAGTGGCAGCGCTCATGAGCCTCGGCAATGCGGAGGGCGCCGCGAAGGACCAAACGGCGCCGGAACACTCGGCTGTGTCGGAAAAGGGGCGGCGACTCGTCAATCTGGCACGGAAACGGGCGGTTGACAACCGACTCCCCCGAGGCAAACCTACCTTCTACTCCCGCAGGCCCCCTTTGCCCGGCGATAAGATATGTCCCACCCCACCATGGCCGCCCCCGCTACCCGGGCCTCGGCCCGGCCGGAGTTGTTGGCCCGAGCCAGAGAAATCCAGCAGGAGGAGATGACCCGCCTCCTCAAGCGCACCCAGGGCTCCGCCCAGTTGTTCCAGCGCGCCAGCCGGACCCTCCCCCTCGGAGTCGTCTCTTCCTTTCAGAAGGGTGATCCGTACCCGGTCTACCTCTCACGTGGCAAAGGCAGCCAGGTGTGGGACCAGGACGGTCAGCAGTACACCGATTTCCACGGCGGGTTCGGCGCCATGGTGGTGGGTCACGCGCACCCCCGCATTGTCGCCGCGATTGCCGAGGCGGCGGGAAGGGGCACCCACTTTGCCGTGACGACCGAGGAGGCGGTGGCGTGGGGCGAGGAGATCTGCCGCCGGTTCAAGCTGGAGATGCTGCGGTTTGCCAACTCCGGTACCGAAGCGACGATGGATGCCATCCGGGTGGCGAGGGCCGCGACGGGCCGCGACGTCATCTGCAAGATCGAGGGCTCGTACCACGGGCATCACGACGCCGTGATGTTCTCGATCGTGCCTAACGCCGACCTGATGGGCGGTCGCGAGCGGCCGGCCAGCGCGCCGGTTTCGAAAGGAATGACGAAGGACGCGGCGCGTCACATCGCCGTTACCCCGTTCAATGATCCCGTCATCCTGGAGCAGATCTTCCAGGAGCGGGGCAACGAGATCGCCTGCCTCATCATGGAACCGGTGATGATGAACATCGGCATCGTGGTGCCGCAGGTGTCGTTCCTCAAGCGGGCCCGCGAGCTGTGCGACAAGTACGGCGTGGTGCTGATCTACGACGAAGTGAAGACCGGATTCACCATCGCGGCCGGCGGCGCCACCGAGCGGTTCGGCGTGCAGCCGGACCTGGTGTGCCTCGCCAAGGCGATCGCGGCCGGACTGCCGGCCGCGGCGTTCGGGGGCCGAGCGGACCTGATGAAGCTGATCGGACAGGGGGTGAGCCAGATGGGCACCTACAATGGCAACCCGCTGGTAGCCCATGTGGGGCTGGTGATGCTCAAGGAGATCCTGACGCCCGCCGGCTACCAACAGTTGGCCCGGCTCGGTGCTCGACTCGTTGCGGGTTGCCAGAAGGCCATCGATGCCGCGGGTTTGCCCGCGCACACCGTCGACCTCGGCGCCAAGGGGTGCGTGTCCTATCGGTCGAAGCCGATGACTAACTACCGCGACTTTCTCGACACCCTGCCCGAGCTGTTCGCCGCGTCATATCCCTGGCTCCTCAACCGCGGAATCTTCATGACACCGGGAGACGAGGAGCAGTGGACGCTGTCGGTGCAGCACACTGATGCGGATGTGGATCGGTATATCGAGGTGTTCGGGGAGTTCTGTCGGGCGGTGAGTAGCTAGACGGGCAGACGGGCAGACGGGCAGACGGGCAGACGGGCGGGCAGCACGATTCTCACCACCCGCAGTTGCGTGTCAACACCTGTTAGGTGGCCAAATGGGTTCGAAACGATACGGGCCCTCAATTCTCGCGCTTGCAATCGCCTGCCAATGCATCTGGGCCTGTAGGTCAGAAGGCTGTGGAAATACCATTGAGCAAAGCCTACTGTCTCCAGATGGTCGCCACGAAGGCGTTGTATTCGCTCGGGATTGTGGCGCGACAACCGACTACAGTACGCAGGTCGCGCTAATTGACGCGGGAACCCCGCTTCGAGATCACCGCGGGAACGTCTTCATCGAAAAACACAAGTCCAAGGCCAGTGTGGAGTGGCTCGGGTCGGACACGCTTCTCGTGCGGGTTGACGTTGGTGCCGCAATATTGAAGGCGACAAGTGTTGGAGGCGTCGCAATTGTCTATGCGCCTCTGCCCTGATGCGGCCATTGATGCGGCGGGAATAGTTTTGTAAAGCCAGTGCAACTTGCCGAATTCTTGCGAGCAGGTCGCTGGTGAGCGGGAAGCGGTCTGATTAGCTGGCATCCAGGGCAAGCAGTTTCTGCCCGCCTGCCCGCCTGCCCGTCTGCCCGTCTGCCCGTCTGCCCGTCTAGAAAGTCAGCGCCGCTCCCAACGCCCCGTAAAACCGCCCGGCATTCGGATCCACGCCTTCGAACGTCGTCTTCAGCTCCTGCGTCTTGCCCACCTGGAATCCGCCTTCGCCCCAGACACTCAGGAATCCGAAGTTGAGCGCCGCATTGAGTGTCGCGGTCAGGCGTGAGTCGCTGAGTGATACGGCCAGGCTCGAGTCGGCGCCCGCGACCTGGTCCCTCCAGCGGACCGTCCCGTTGCCCTTGTACATGTCCATGCCGCCGCCGGCGGACAGGGTCAGGATGCTGAGTTTCCCCCCAACGAGCAGTCGCACATTGATGGCCGACAGATTGGTGGCCACTTCGCTCGGGTTGCCGCCGGCCATGTCGCCGTAGTGGACGATCGGCAGATCCCGCTTGACCACGGAGAGTGAAACGGTGGGCTTTCCCTTCCCCATGTCCATCCCGGCGCGGAAGCCGTAACCGAGCCCCAGCGCCAGCGGACCGATCTTCCGCGCAGTCGCGTCGACCCGGTACCGGGTGCTGAGGTCGGTCGGAATCAGCACCGCCGAGCCCAGCAGGTCGACGCCCACCGTTCCCATCGTGAGCTTCTTGTTGAACAGGCCGACCGAGAGATCGAGCCTCGGCATCGGCACCAGCAGCCGCTTGTCCGCCTTCACCGTGTCGCTGCTGCCGTCGTACCCGGAGGAGGGGAGCACCACCGAGGTGAAGCCGACGCGGGCACCGATCCGGAACTTGCCGAACCTGCCGAGTACGGCGGCGGTGCCGGGAACGGGATTACCGCCGCTGGCGAGGATGCCTTCGACCGGGAGGAGCAGGGTCAGCGCGTCATAGCCGGCCTGGCACACGCGCCCGCTCGCCGTCGAATCGGGGGGCAGGTTGCCGCCGCAGCGGTGTCTGTTTGCGCTGCGGCGGGAGCGGCGCTCAGGCACGCCGCGACCAGCACCAGGGCGGTGCGCAGCAACGGGACCCGGCCACGGAGATTCTCCATGGTCGCCAGTATCGGCCCGGGGGCCCCGTGTCTTGAGTCCGGACCCCGGGTTGGACCCCGCTCGGCCCCTGCCTACTCTTCGAAAGTGCAATGACGCGGCTGGAGGGAGTGATGGAACGCATCATGAAAAGCTGGCGGCTGCTGCTGGCGCTGAGCCTGTCTGCCGGGATGCCTCTCGCGGCCCAGGGTACTCCGGGACGCTATGATGTCCGGCTCACGGAAGCCGACGGCAGGCTGCTGGTCAGCGAAGAGCTGGCAAAGGGAAACAACGGGCTGGTGAAACTGGCGCTGCAACCGCAGGGACAGGCCTTCCAGGTTCTGAACGGGCGGATCACGCTCGCGGCGACGGCGGAGAGCAGCGGGCTGGTCTGTCCCGTCCGGATCAGCGGAGTGCCGATCATTACGGGCAACCGGCTCTCGCTCAAGGAAGCGGATGTGACCACGGAGGGGATGGTCTGCAACGGCACCCTCACGGTGCTCAAGCCCAAGGCGATCGAGGCGCTGCTGGCGCATCCGTGGGACCTGGCCGATCGCCTGGCAAGAGCCTCCACCGAGCCGGCGCTGCCGGGTCCCCGCCTTCCCGTCTCCGGTTGCCTGACGGCGAGCCAGCTCACGCTCTCAGCGGTGCAGCCCCGCGGCAACACGCTCGTGGTGACCATCGCGGTGGGCTCGCGTGCTGCTGCCGAGCCCTGCCCGTAACTGCAATCCACAGATTACGCAGATTCCACAGATTGATCAGAGTGAGACGGGCTTCGGCTTTCGAGACGAAAGCAATCTGCCAAATCTGTGTAATCTGCGGATAAGTCTATTGGCCTAGCAGCTGCCGAAGCTTGTTTCTCAGATTCCCCGCTGAGAACGGCTTCTGGATGAACCCGCTGGCCCCGCCGTCTTCGAGGCGATCCGCCACTTCATGCTCGCTAAGCGCCCGCGAGCTCGAAGTCCTCACGCTGGTCGCACGCGGAGTGAGCAACAAGATCATCGGCAAGGATCTGCGGATCAGCGAGGCCACGGTCAAGACCCACCCGCTGCACATCTTCGCCAAACTTGGCGTCGATGACCGGACCGCCGCGATGGAGAGGGGCATTCTTCGGCTGGAGAAAAATGAGACGGGGGGCGCCGGCCACCGCCGACGCCCCCGAATCAGCCCATCAATCCCTCAGCGACCCGCCGAATCGCCCCGGCGACCGGTCTCGAACAGGAACCAGGCCCGCCGCTCCCCCTCGTCCACCCAGACTTCGATCAGGCTGGCCGTCGCAATGTCGCCATGCTCGTCGCAGACTGAGTGGGCCTCGCGCAGTGCCTGCGCCAGCGTCCGGTTGTCCTCGGCGAGTTCAGCCAGCATGTCCGACGGATCGACGTACTCGGCGTCGTTGTCCCGGATCCGCTTCAGGGAACTGATGTGGCCGATCGATCGAATGGTAAGGCCGCCGATCTTGCGCACCCGTTCCGCGATGGCGTCGGTCATGGCAAAGAGCTGGTCCGCCTGTTCGTCGAGCAGCAGGTGGTAGTCGCGGAAATGGGGCCCGCTCATGTGCCAGTGAAAATTCTTGGTCTTGATGTAGAGCGCGAACGTATCGGCCAGCACGGCGTTCATGGCGCCGCTGATATCCCTGGTGGCCGCCGCACCCAGGCCGCTCGGCGTGAGCAGCGGCGCGTTCCGGCTCGAGCGGAGTTCCTGGCGCTTCGGTTCGGTGAGGGTCTTCATCGGTGGGATCCTTCCTGCGGTGGTGAGATTCAAGGTGCTGCCGGACCGGACCAAGTTGCCCGCGGCAGACTCCGCGGGCAAGCCGCCGTTACCGTCGTGACCGAATCCGGAGCCGCGTGCCCCACGGGTCGCGCAGCACCGCCCCATCACTGCCCGCGCTCTCCACTCCGAACCCGCTGCGCTCGATGCTGGTCACGGCGGCCGCGACATCGGCGGACGTGGGCAAGTCGACCGTCCACTCGAGCAACTGGGCGTCATTCGCTCCGGGCGGGACCGCATCGCGCCCGGCCCACAGATTGACCGCGAGGTGGTGGTGGTACCCGCCCGCGCTCATGAACAGCGCGCCGCGATAGGCGTCCCACGTCATCCGGTCGAGGCCGAGGGCCTCGGAGTAGAAGCCCGAGGCGCGGTCGAGATCGCCGACGTGAAGATGGACATGACCCATTCTCGTGCCCGCCGGCATGCCGTCCCACCGCGTCGTTCCCGCTTCACGAACCAGGTCTGCGAAATCGAGCGGCTCCGTTACCAGGACCAGCTCCCGGCCCACTCGGCGCCATTGGCTTCTCGGCCGGTCCGCGTAGACCTCGATGCCAAGGTTGTCGGGATCCTGGAGGTAGATGGCCTCGCTGATCAGGTGATCGGCGGCACCGGCCGAGGCGCCGACTTCGCCGAGATGCCGCACGAACCGGCCCAGCGAGGCGCGATCGGGGAGCAGAATGGCAAAGTGGAAGAGTCCGGTGCGCCCGCGGGAGGGAACCGGCCGGGCGCCACGGTGTTCCCGCAGTGTGATGAGAGGAGCAGTCCCGTCCGACACGGAGAGCCGGGCGGTGTCTCCGGCTCGATCAAGAAGCACCAGCCCGAGGACGCGCTGGTAGTAGTCGAGTGAGCCGTCGAGATCGCCGACCTGCAGATGAATCGGCCCGAGCGAGAGCGCGTCGGGCAACCGATACCCCGAAGGCGCCTGCCCGTAACTGCCCGGAGTGGCCGGTTCCATCGTTTCGTCGCTGCCCATCTCCATTGCTCCGGCCAAGGGTTTACTCCCCAAGACGACAAGGCCCCATCGGCTAAACGCCGACAGGGCTTTGGCTTATGGGCCTGGGTAGAGTTGAACTACCGACCTCACGCTTATCAGGCGTGCGCTCTAACCACCTGAGCTACAGGCCCCGGGGCGGGAGATAGTAACCACTGGGAGCGGCGATTTCAACGAGGCCGGGGTGCCCGGACACGTCCATTCTCCTCTCTCCTCTCTTCTCTCTCCGCCCTTCATGCTCCTGAATCCAGGCTAGCTACCAACCATCACCGTCAATTGGACGGTTCGCGGCGCCCCCTGGGTCCGCTCCTGCACATCCACGTACTTGGCCTGCAGCAGGTTCGTCGCCTTGGCCATGACCACCGTGCCGAGGATGCGATAAGCCAGGCGGAGATCCACGACGGTGATGGCGGTCCGGGCATCGAGCGGATAGACCAGCACTTCCTCGACCCGGCTCCGCCAGCGCACATCCACGCCCAAGAGGCCGCTCAGCAGATCGAGCGAACCGGTGAGGCTGTGACGCGAGCGGTAGGGCAGCGGATCGCCGGTATCCGTGTTCCTCGCATCCAGGTAGAGATAGCTCCCGGCAAGCTCCACCCGGCGGGGCCAGAGCGCCATCCGCGAACTCACGTCGAAGCCGCGGATCCGCGCACTCGACAGGTTGGTGAAGCGGACGGTATCGGCGGCTACGACCTGCGGGCCGATGAAGCCCTCGTAGTTGCTCTGGAACAGCGCCCCGTCGAGCGATAGCCGGCCGGCGCTGGCGGTGAGGCCGACCTCGCCGGTCCAGCCCTTCTCGCCACGCAGTTCCGGATTGGGCACGACATGGAACCCTTCCTGAAACGTCGAGATGAACTGCTCGATGGCGCTCGGCGCGCGATACCCCCGGCTGATCGAGGCCCGGGCGTTGAGCCAGTCGGCGGTGTTCCAGACCAGCCCGGCGGTGGGATTCAGGCTGGTTTCCGACGCGCCGACGTCCGTATCATGGAAATCGAGCCGCAGGCCAAGCGTACCGCGGAGCCGCGGCAGCACGCGCCACTCGTCGAGCGCAAAGAGTGACAGGTCGGCGATCCCCGGCTGGCCAATGAAGCTGGAGCGCACCAGGGTGTAGTTGGCGTCGGCGCCCGACGTCACGGTGTTCCGGCTTCCGGTGTTGACCAGGTATTGCGCATTCACACCTGTCTTCACCGCCTTGTGCCAGTCCCGGTTGCTGCTGTAGAAATTCCGGTTGCCGGAATAGAGAATCGTGGGGCTGATCCGCAGCGTGGCCGACTGCTCGGCCACGGGCGTGAAGGTCGCTCCGGCCTGGAGCTGGGTGTCCCGGGTCCAGTCGCCCACGGTGGTGTTGGCCGTGTCGACCTGGTAGGGGTGATCTGGTGAAAGCCAGGTGAAATAGTCGCCCGAATTGCTGAGGCCTCCGACGAGGAATGCGTCCCATGGATGGGGCGCGCCGGGTGCCGAGTTGAATTTGAGGCGGGTATAGAAGCGGTCGACGTCGCCGTTCTGGGTGTAGCCGTCCGAGCTTTCGAACCCCAGCGCCAGTCGGGCACCGGTCTCGCCCAGGTCCCGCGAGTGCTGCAGCTGTGCGCCCGCATAATTGAGCGAGTGGCCGGTGAACTTGTACTGATCCGGAACGTCGAACGCACCGGCGTACGCCTGGCCAACGGTGCGGGGCGGACCCGCGATCGGCGCCGTGATAAGATTGACGACGCCACCCAGTGCCGCGCTCCCATAGAGCGCCGAATAGGCGCCCTTCACGACTTCGGTGCGCTCAACGTCGAGCAGCGGGATGGCAAAGAAATTGATCTGTCCCCCATCCGCGGTGAGCAGCGGGTGGCCATCCAGCATCATCAGGATCCGGCTCCCCACACCTTCGGCGATGCCGGAAGCCCCGCGGATATCCAGCGTATTGTGATTGAACAGCACGCCCGGCACGTAAGGCAGCGCCTGGTCGAGCGTGTTGACGTTGCGTTGCCGCAGTTCCTTCTGGTCCATCACCGCGACGCTGACCGCCGACTGGTCGCCCCGCTCGGCGCCGTTGCCCGCGGTCACCACCACACCGGGAAGTTCCACGGCGGTGCGGTGGAGCCGGAGCGCCAGGGTGGTCGCCTGTCCGCCCTCGACTTGGACCTCGCCTGTTGTGCTGCTGGCAAACCCGATGACGATGACTCGCACGTTGTAGCGGCCGGGCAGCAGCCCGGGGATCCGGAAACTGCCGTCCGCCGCGGAGAGGGCGGCGCGCTGGGTGCCGAGTACCTGGACGCGCGCGTCGGCCACCGGGTGGCCGTCGGCACTGTTGGTGACCGTACCGGCAAGCGAGCCGGTCCCGGCCTGGGCGTGGAGTGCCCCGATCGGGACCAGGAGAAGAAGGAGAAGGGCGGCGACGAAAGCCGGCGGACCGGAACGTCTCACGCCGCGGCTCAGCTGACGACCCGGAGCCAGCGGACGAAGATGTTTCCTGCCTGCGTATTGTTGGCCGTGACCGAGACCGTGTCGCCTTCCTGGGTATACGTCCCGCTGGTGGTGCCGCTCCCGCTCACCGATTGCTGCTTGATGCAGGCCTTTTCCGTCAGCGTGTACGTCCCGGAGTCCGACACCTCAGTCACCACCAGGTTCAAGTCCGCGGCATAGGCGCCGACGCCACCAGTCGCGGGATAGAGCGTCAGGGTGCCCGAGGCACCGTCCACCCTTGCAGTGCCCACCTTGTAGCTCAGGAGCGTGTACTCGCCGGCGAGATCGGGCGGCGTTCCTCCGCCGCAGCTGGTTCCGTTGCTGTCGCTGCCACCGCAGGCGCCGGCCACTACGAGAGTGGAGAGGGCGGCTGCGGCCAGAAGTCGTGCGCGCATCGACGGGGGCATGGGCAATCTCCTGGTCGGGGTGGGAATCCGTGGGGGATTATGGTGAACGCGGGCCCGTGGCGGAAGTCGGGAAACCGGCCACCGGCGCCTGACCCCGAAAAAACAGCCCGGCCCGGGAATCTTCCCCGGGCCGGGCAAACCTCGGACCTGCGTGGATCAGCGCCGGCGGGGGCGCGGGTCGTCCTCGTCCTCGACCTCGTCGATGTCGGCGTCGTCGAAGTCGTCGTCGTCGAAGTCTTCGTCGTCCAGGTCCTCTTCGTCCAGATCGTCTCCGTCCTCGTCGTCGTCGTCCTCGTCGTCGTCATCCTCGAAGGTGAACCCGTCCTCATCTTCCATGTCGTCGTCGTCCCGACGGCGGCGCAATGCGATGGCCTCCATCGAAGCATCCCACGCCAGCATGGTGCCCTCCGGCTCTTGAGAAATGGTGAAAGCTGCCTGGAGCATGGTCATGACGCATCCGCCCGCGCGGCCGCCCGGGCCGCCTTCTTCCGGTCCGTGGCGGCCAGGGCGCGCTTCCTGAGCCGGATGGACTTGGGCGTCACCTCGATCAGCTCATCCTCCTCGATGTACTCCAGCGCGTATTCCAGGGTGATTTCCCGGGGAGGCTCGAGGATGATGTTGTCGTCGGTCGCGGTGGTCCGCATGTTGGTGAGCTTCTTTTCCTTGCTCACGTTCACGTCCATGTCGCCGGGCCGGGAGTTTTCCCCCGCGACCATCCCCTCGTACACCTCGTCCCCCGGCGAGACGAACATCTGGGCCCGCTGCTGCAGATTGCCCAGCGCAAAGGCGACGACCGTGCCGACCCGGTCCGCCACCAGGACTCCATTCTTCCGGCCCGCCAGCGGGCCCGCCCAGGGACCGTAGTCCAGGAACCGGTGGTGCATGATCCCGGTGCCCCGGGTGTCGGTGAGGAATTCCGACCGGTACCCGAAGAGACCCCGGGCCGGAATCCGGAAGTTCATCCGCACCATGCCCTGCCCCGGATTCTTCATCTCGATCAGTTCCGAGCGGCGTGGCCCCAGCTTCTCGATCACGGTGCCGATGTACTCCTCGGGCACGTCGATCATCAGCTCTTCATACGGCTCCAGCCGCTCCCCGTCCGGCCCCTCCCGCGTGATGACCCGGGGGCGGGACACCTGGAACTCGTATCCCTCGCGCCGCATCGTTTCCATCAGGATGCCGAGGTGGAGCTCGCCACGTCCGGCGACGGCCCAGGTGTCGGGGCTGTCGGTGTCGTCCACCTTGAGCGCCACGTTGCGCTCCAGCTCCTTGAACAGCCGGTCCCGGAGCTGGCGCGAGGTGACGAACTTCCCTTCGCGCCCGGCGAACGGGCTGTTGTTCACCACGAAGTCCACCGAGATCGTGGGCTCCTCGACGGCAATACCCTCCAGACGCTCGGGATGATCCACCGAAGTGATGGTGCGCCCGATTTCGATCCCCTCGAGTCCGGCCAGCACCACGATGTCGCCCGCCGCCACTTCCTGCGTTTCGATCTTGTTGAGCCCGTCGAAGGTGTACAGCTTGGTGATCTTGCTCCGCTCCACCCCGACTTCGCCCTCCGGCACCATCCCCGGCACTCCGATCGGCAGCAGGACGACCGGGTCGCCCACGCGCACTCGGCCCCGCTCGATCCGCCCGATCGCCATCCGGCCCAGGAACGTCGAGAAGTCAAGCGTCGAGATCAACATCTGGAGGGGACCGCCGGCGTCCCCCTTGGGCGGCGGAACGTGACTCAGGATGGCATCGAACAGCGGCACCAGGTCGGTGCCGGGGTGCTCGAGTTCCGTGGTGGCCGTCCCGGCGCGACTCGAGGTATAGAGGAATGGCGCCTCGAGCTGTTCATGGCTCGCATCGAGGTCGATGAACAGCCCCAGCACTTCGTCATGCACCCGGTACGGCTCGGCGTCGGCGCGGTCGATCTTGTTGATGGCGACGATGGGGCGGAGCCCCAGGGCCAGCGCCTTGCGGGTCACGAAGCGGGTCTGCGGCATCGGCCCTTCGGCCGCATCCACCAGGATGAGCACCCCGTCCACCATGCGGAGGATCCGCTCCACCTCGCCGCCGAAGTCCGCGTGGCCGGGAGTATCGACGATGTTGATCTTGGTGCCCCGCCAGTTGACGGCGGTGTTCTTGGCCAGAATGGTGATGCCCCGCTCCTTCTCGAGCGGGTTGGAATCCATCACCCGCTCTTCGACGTGCTGATTCTGGCGGAAGGCTCCCGCCTGGCGGAGCATCTGGTCGACCAGCGTGGTCTTGCCGTGGTCCACGTGGGCGATGATGGCAATGTTGCGGATCTTCGGCGCGCTCGACATCGGGCCCTTCGATACTGTCATCGGCAGAGACGGTGGAGGCGCTCAGTGCCTCCGGGACGCCCGTACCCTGCCCTTCGCGGCGCATATATAGATAAGGATCTGTGAGAGAGCAAGGGCGGGATTGGGGACGGATTCGGGCGGGGAATCGGTACGCTCGGCGCTACGGGGATGATGACCTGTGTCACAAACCAGGGGAAGTTGGCAGGCTGCCTTAGTGGCGGTGGCCGGCGTGCTCGGCCCCGGCCACGGCCGCCTCATCCCCGCACCCTTCGGCCACTTCGATCTGGACCGTGACATGCCCGATCCCGAGCCGGCCCAGTTCACCGCGGATGTCCTTGAGCACCCGCGGATGGGCGGCGAGATCCGGTACGATCACATGACCACTCATGGCCACCACGCCGCTCGTCACGGTCCAGACGTGCAGGTCGTGCACCGCCAGCACTCCACCGACGGCCAGCATCCGCTGCTGCACAACCGGCAGTGACACATGCCGAGGCACGGCCTCGAGCAGGATGTCCGTGCTTTCTCGCACCAGCCGCCAGGCGCCGACCAGGATCAGCAGCGAAAGAGCGATGGACAGGATGGGGTCGACCGGAGTCCAGCCGGTGTAGCGCACCACCAGGGCGGCAACGATGGCCCCCGCGGAACCAAGCAGGTCGCCGAGGATGTGGAGGTAGGCCCCGCGGGTATTGAGGTTGTGCTGGTGATCGCCGTGCAGCAGCCGGAGGGCAACGAGGTTGGAGACCAGTCCGGCGCACGCCACCGCGAGGAACAGGCCCGCCTCGATCGGCTCCGGCGAGCGGATCCGCTCCAGCGCCTCGTACACCACGGCAATGGCAATGGCGAAGAGCAGCGCACCATTGATGAGCGCCGCGAGGATTTCCCACCGCTGATAACCGTAGGTCTTGGTGTCGTCCGCCGGCCGCCGGGCAATCCAGGCGGTGAGCAGGGTAAGCCCCAGCGCCCCGACGTCGGTGAGCATGTGGCCCGCATCCGCGAGCAGGGCGAGCGAATGGGACAGCCAGCCGCCCACCGCCTCCACCACCATGAACACGGCCGTGATACCCAGGACCGCCCACAGGCGGCGCAGCGCCTCGGGCGGGGGCGCGGCCACCTGGATGCAGTTGGCCGTCCCCCCGCCCTGCTGCACCGTGCGGGGCGCGTGGTCGTGCGCGTGATCGTGATGGTGTTCGTGGCTCATGCCGTCCTATCCTACTCGCGCCTGCCGACCCTCACCCGGACCGACTCCGCGTGTCCGGCCAGCCCCTCGGCTTCGGCGAGTACAATGATCCGGTCCGCATCGTTGAGCAGCCGCGACCGGGTGTAGCGGATCACGCTGGTCCGGCTGACGAAATCATACACCCCGAGCGGGGAAGCGAACCGGCTGGTGCCGCCGGTGGGCAGCACGTGGCTGGGGCCCGCGATGTAGTCACCCACCGCCTCCGGACTGTCCGGCCCGAGGAAGATGGCCCCGGCATGTCGCACCCCCTCGGCCACGCTGTCGGGATCGCGGGTCAGAATCGTCAGATGCTCCGGGGCTCGCAGGTTAGCCACCCGGATTGCCTCGGCGGTCGTCGGCACCCACACGATCAGGCCGTTGCGGGTCAGCGACGCCCGCGCCACCGATGCGCGCGGCGAGCGCGACAGCGCCTGCTCGAGCGCGGCGGGCAGCGCTTCGGCGAGTTGCAGATCGGTGGTGACGCACCAGGCGGTGGCATCCTCGTCGTGCTCCGCCTGGGCAATGAGATCCGCCGCCACATGCTCCAGCCTTGCCGTGGCGTCGGCGATGACCACCACCTCGGTGGGCCCGGCCAGCATGTCGATGCCGACGAGTCCCGCTACCTGGCGTTTGGCCTCCGCCACCCAGCGGTTGCCCGGGCCGACAATCTTGTCGACACGCGGGATGGTGGGCGTCCCGTACGCCAGGGCCGCGATCGCCTGCGCCCCGCCCACCCGGAACATCCGGGTCACTCCTGACAGGGCCGCGGCCGCCAGCACCGCATCGGTCACCCCGGCGGGCGGCGTCATGAGGATGATCTCCGGCACTCCCGCGACCGAGGCAGGAACGGCATTCATGATCACCGACGAGGGATAGCTCGCCTTCCCCCCCGGCACGTAGATCCCGACCCGGTCCACCGGGGTCACCCGCATGCCCAGGATGCTGCCGTCTTCCTGCAGCAGTTGGAAGCCGGCGTCCTGCTGGCGGAGGTGATACTCCCGCACCCGCGCCACGGCCGCCTCCAGCGCTTCGCGGAGCGTGAGGTCGATGCGGTGCTCCAGGGCCTCCTGCCACTCCCCGGCCGGCACCTCCCAGAGCGCCGGAGCCAAGTCCACGCCGTCGAACTTCCGCGCGCAGGCGCGGACCCCCTCATCCCCCTGTGCGGCCACCTGGTCGAGGACCGCCGCCACCTGGTCGCGAGTCGCGGGATCGGGTCGGGCCGGTTTGGGCAGGAAAGGATCGAGGCGTTCGAACGGCGGGACGGTGATGGAGCGAATCATGGCTCGACCTCCCGGCGGGGGGCCGCCGCGGCTACTGTTTGGAGGTATGGATGATTCAAGTCGTCCTCGGATCCTGGTCGGGCTGGCGTCGGTCTGCATACTCGTCCTGCTCAATGCCTTCTTCGTTGCCGCCGAGTTTGCCCTGGTCGGCGCCCGGCGCACCCGGCTCGAGGAGCAGGCCGCGAGCGGCGACCGCCGGGCTCAGCTGGCGCTCCGCATCGTCCGTACCCTGCCCCGGTACATCGGCGCCACCCAGATCGGCATCACGCTGTGCAGCCTGGCGCTGGGCTGGCTCGGCGAGCCGGCACTGGCCGGCATCATCCGCAACGCCCTGAGCATGCTTCCGGCCCAGATCGGACCGGTCCCGACGCTCAAGCTCGCCACCCCGCTCGCCTTCGGCCTGATCACTTTCCTGCTGATCCTGGTCGGGGAGCTCCTGCCCAAGTCGCTGGCCCTGGTTCATCCCGAGCGCCTGAGCGGCTGGGTGGCCGCACCGCTGATGGCGTTCGCCTGGGTCGCGAGCCCCGCCATCTGGGTCCTGAACGGCGCCGCCAATCGCGTCCTCAAGCTGCTGCGGATCAAGCCGCTGGACGAGCGCCAGCGGATGCACTCCCCCGAGGAAATAAGGATGCTTGTCGAGCAAAGCCAAGAGGGCGGCTCGCTCGAAAAGGCCGATGCCCGGCTGCTCGAAGGCGTCTTCGAATTCAGCGAGAAGTCCGCCCGCGAAGTCATGACGCCGCGCACCCAGATGCTGGCGCTGGCCGCCGATCTCAAGGTGGAGGAAGCGGCGGACGCCGTCGCCCGCGGCCGGCGTTCCCGCTATCCGGTCTACGCCGACTCGCTGGACGAGATCATCGGGGTAGTGCACGCCAAGGACGTGCTCACTGCGCTCAGGGCCCAGCCCGGCGCCCGCCTGGCGGAAATCATGCGCCCGCCCCTTTTCGTCCCGGGTACCCGCGAAGTGGAGGACGTGCTGGCCGACATGAAGCGGCTCAAGACGCACCTGGCGGTAGTGCTTGACGAGTATGGCGGCACCGCCGGCCTGGTGACCATGGAGGACCTCCTCGAGGAAATCGTCGGAGACATCTACGACGAGCACGACCGCGCCGAGCGCCCCGTCCCGCCCGGCCCGGGCGGCCGCCTGCTGGAAGGGTCGCGGGCACTCACGGACGTCAACGCGGACCTCGACCTTGCCCTCGAGCCGGGCGAGTACAGCACGCTGGGCGGCTATCTCTTCGGCCAGCTGGGCCGCCTCCCCCGCGTCGGAGACCGCGTCGCGATCGGCACCGATCTCTTCGAGATTGCGGAAATGGAGGGCCGCCGGGTCAAGGCGGTGCGCTTCCTTCCCGGGGCGGCGGCGGGCACCGCCGGCGCCGCCAGGCCCTGACGACACCCCCATGCCTGCCCCGCTTCTTCCCCCCGGCGCCCTCGATCTGACCGGTGCCGCCGCCGGCGGACGCCGCGCACTGCAGCGCCAGACCATGGCGGCGCTGAACGCTGCGGGCTATGCCGAAGTCATCACCCCCACGGTCGAATATGAGGAGGTCTTTCTCCGCGCGGGGGGCGCACCCGTGGCGGAGCGGCTGCTGCGGTTCGTGGACCGCGACGGGCGGATTCTCGCTCTGCGGTACGACTTCACGGCCAGCATCGCTCGGGTCGCGGCGACAACCTTCGCAGACCACACCGGCCCCCTCCGCCTGGCGTACACGGGGCCGGTCTTCCGGCAGGATCCCGACCGCGGCGGCCCGCCACGCGAGACACTGCAGCTCGGCGCCGAGCTGTTCGGCGTTCCCGGCCTCGAGGGAGATCTGGAACTGGTGCGCCTCACGCTCGCCCTCGCCCGTGCGGCCGGGCTCGGCGATTTCCAGCTCAACCTGGGTCATGTCGGGGCCCTCGCGCCCGGACTCGCCGCCCTCGAGCCCGAGCTCCGGGTCCGGGTGCTGCGCTGGATCGACCGGAAGGACAAGGCGAACCTCACCCGCGCGCTCGAAGCGCACTCGGCGGCTGCCCGGGCGCTCACCGCGCTCGCAGGCGTCATCGGCCGCCGGGCCGAGCTCGAAGCGGCGATTGCCGACGCACCACCGGCAGCCCATCTCGCCCTCGGTCATCTGCTGGCGCTCGACGCCGCGCTCTCCGCGCAGGATCGCTCGCACGTCGTGTACGACCTGGGAGAAGTGCGCGGCCTCGACTACTACACCGGAATTCACTTCGAACTGTTCGTGGCGGGGATCGGCCGCGCGGCAGGAGCGGGGGGACGGTACGACGGGCTGGTCGGGCGCTTCGGCAGGGAGCGCCCGGCGGTCGGTGTGTCGCTGGACCTCGATACGCTGGCCGCCGGCCAGGAGGGGGAGGCCGGATGACCATGCTCCGGATCGCCTTGGCCAAGGGTCGTCTCTACGAACCGGCCCTGGCGCTCTTCGCGCGAGCCGGCCTCGGCCTCGATGGCGATCCCGGCCGGCGCCTGCTCATGCCATCGGTGCGGCCCGGCGTCGAATTCCTCGCCGTTAAGCCCGCCGACGTTCCGGTCTACGTCGAGTCAGGCTCGGCGGATCTCGGCGTCACCGGGAGCGATGTGCTCCGCGAGACCGAGGCGGACGTGCTCGAGCCGCTCGAACTGGGCTTCGGCTTCTGCCGCCTCGTCGTCGCCTCTCCGGCAACGGCACCATGGCCCGCGCTCCCCGGAGGCCAGACCGCGAGGGTGGCGACCAAATATCCGCGCCTGGCGCGGGCGTGGTTCGGCGCCGCGGGCCGGCCCGTGGACATCATTCACGTGAGTGGCTCCGTGGAAGTCGCGCCCCTCCTCGGACTGGCGCACTGGATCGTGGATCTGGTGGATACGGGAAACACCCTGAAGGCCAACGGACTGCTGGAGCGGGAAACCATCATACCCATCCGCGCGGTGCTCATCGCCAACCGCGCCAGTCACAAGCTCAAGCTCGACGCTCACCTCGAGCTGAATGGCCAGCTCGAGTCCCTCACCCCCTGAGATTCTTGGCCGCCAGCTCCGCCGCCAGTTCGAGGGCGGCCCGCATGCTGGCAGGATCGGCCTTCCCGGACCCCGCGATATCGAACGCCGTGCCGTGATCCGGACTGGTCCGGGGAAATGGCAGCCCGAGCGTCACATTCACCCCCTGGCCGAACGCCGCCACCTTGATGGCGGTCATCCCCACGTCATGATACGGCGCCAGCACGGCGTCGAACTCGCCCCGGAGCGCCCGCACGAACACCGTATCGGCGGGCAGCGGCCCCGTCGCGCCGAGTGCTTCCGCCGCAGGCGCCAGGATCCGGTCTTCCTCGTCTCCGAACAGTCCCGACTCTCCCGCATGCGGATTGAGCGCGCAGAGGGCGAGCCTCGGATTCGGGATGCCGAACCACTGCCTGAGCGCCTTCGCGGTCACCCTTCCGGTGCGGACAATCTTGTCCGCCGTGAGCAGCGTCGGCACATCGCGCAGCGGAACGTGGGTGGTGACCAGCACCACCCGGAGCCGCTCGGCGGCGAGCATCATCGCCACGTCGACGTCGCCGGCCAGGTGGGCCAGCCACTCGGTATGTCCGGGCCAGGGAAATCCGGCGAGGTGCAGGGCGTGCTTGTTGGCCGGCGCGGTGACGATGCCGTCGACTTCGCCGGCCAGGGCCAGTTTCACGGCGGCCTCCACCGCGTGTCCCGCCAGCTGACCGGCGCGCACGGCGCGGGCGGCCTTGCCGGTCCCGGTCTCGCCGCTTCCCTGGCCCCAGGCGCCGAGCGGGTGGTGGGATACTCCGGCGATGGTGGCGAGCTGGTCATCCGCGCCGATGACAACCAGGTCGGCGGGGAGAGGCTGGCGCAGCGCTGCCGCGGTGATTTCGGGCCCGATACCCCGGGGATCGCCGAGGGTCACCGCCAGTCGCGGGCGGCGGGGGCGGGTGGACTCAGAAGCGGAGATCGAGGTAGGTCCGTGACTTCAGGTGATCGATGTACCGGCGCACCGACAGCTCGTTGGCGAGCGCCTCGTGAATGCGGTCACGCACGTCCTCGTAGCGGATTTCGCCCTCCGGGCGCCGGGCGGTCAGGACCAGCACGACACGGCGGCTCCGGTTCGGGTCGGCCGGGTCCGGCAGCGTGAAAACGGGAAGCACCGTGCCGCCGCTCAGGGCACCCGTGGAATCCACCGATTCCTTCTTCGTGCTGTCGGGATAGACCGTGCCGATGGCTTGCCGGTAGGGGTCCGGCAGTTTGTCGAGCGGCACGTCGCTGCCGTCCTTGTCCAGTTCCTTGTCGTGGTAGAGACGCTGCAGTGAGTCGAGCGAGGCCCCGGCCAGCAAAGCCGCCCGCACCCGCTCGGCGACAGCGGCGGCCGTGTCGGCATCCTGGGCCGTGACGCCGGGGGTGATCAGGATATGCCGGGCCTGCACTTCGCCCGGCTGGACCCGCATCACCTGGATGATATGAAAGCCGAAGGGCGATTCGACCGGATCGGAGATCGCGCCGGGCTTGAGATGGAAGGCCGCATTCTCGAAAGCCGGCACCATCACGCCGCGGCGGAACCAGCCCAGGTCGCCGCCCTGCTCCTTTGAGCCGGGATCCTGGGAGAGCCGCTTGGCGGTGGTGGCAAAGTCGGCACCCTTGCGCAGCGCCCTGAGGATCGAATCCGCGGTATTCCGCGCCGTCGCGGTAGCCGCGGCGCTCGGCTTGGGCGCAATGATGACCTGGTGGAAGGAAACCGTTTCCGGCCGCTTGCCGAGCTGGCCCTTCCGCTGGTCGTAGTAAGCCCGCATTTCCTTCTCGGTGGGCGTGACCGGCTTGATCTTCTTCTCATCCTTGAGATGGGCCAGCAGCTTCTGCTGCAGCGAACTCCGCCGTTGCTGTTCGGTGAGCCAGCGGCGGTACTCTTCCGGCGACCCGAAGCCGGCTCGCTTGAGTTCGGCCCGGTAGTCGAGCTCCGACTGGAACTTCCCGCGGACCTGGCGGACCTGCTCCTCCACCCCGTCGGCGATTTCCTGGTCGGTGACCTTGATTGCCGTGTCCCGCTCCGCCTGCTGCACCATCAGCTCGACGTCCACCAGGTCGCTCAAAACCTGGCGGCAGAACGCCCGCGTCGAGTCGGCCGCGAGGCGGATATCTGGGTTCTGGGAGCGGCGCTGGTAGGCTTCTTCGTCAATCTGCGAGGCGAGAATAGGCGCATCTCCGACCACCGCGACGACGCGATCCACGGCGTCGGCGGTGTCACAGCGCGACTGGTTGAGAGCCATCTCGGTCGAGTCCTGGGCGACCGCCGCCCGCCACGGGAGCAGCAGCAGTGTCAGGACGACGCCGAGACGCATCAGCCGAGGTGTCACTTGGGCTTGCCGGGAACGGCAGCGGCCGGTGCCGGCTGCGAGGCAGGAATACCCGGCGGCGGCGTGCGCATGGCTGGCCGTCGCGCCCCTTCCGTCGAATCGGGTTTCGGGAAGTTGACCTGGGTCACGGCGTCGTCCACGCCGTCGGCGTACACCCGGTGCGGATACCGCCGCCTGAGTTCGGGCGCGACCTGGTAAGGAATGGGTGCCAGCTTCTTCCCGGTCCGGTTGGCCCGGGTGAAGAACGAATCCACTCGCTCCGCGACCAGCCGCTTGCGATCCGGCTCCGCCTTGGCCGAATCAACGAAGCCCTGGCCCGTGATGTCCAGCGCGGATTTGAGGGTATCCAGCTGGTCCTGGTACATGCCCTTGAGGTTGGTCCAGTCCTCCGCCGTGAGCTTGATTCCTGCCGAGTCGGCGTCCCGCAGCAGCAGCACGTTCTGGCCGATCACTTTCACGAACCGGACCATGTCCGAATCGGACTGGCTGACCAGCCGCTGGGTGAACTGAGGCGGCAGCGCGTTGGCCCAGCGCATCAGCTGGGACAATGGCAGCGTGCCGCCGGCGAACATGGCGAGCGTGGCCGAGGAATCCCGGATGTCATCCGGATGCACCATGGCATTCCGGATCAGCTTGGCCGCTCCCGGGGTGACCTCGAGCTGATAGCGGAGCGCCAGGCTGTCGAGGTACATGGAATCGATGGCGGCCCCGACCTCGTGCACCAGGTATTGCCGGAAGGCGTCCTCGGACTCCTGCACCGTCGGCCGCCGCATGATGTGGTAGCCGAACCGGGTCTGGAACACTCCGCTCATCTGCCCAGGGGCGAGTTTCCAGCCGATGTCTTCGAACTGCCGCACCCACCGGCCGCGCGGCTGCACCGGCAGCATTCCGTCCTTGAACCGGCTGCCGGGATCGTCGCTCACCTCCCCGGCCACCTTGCCGAATTTCTCGCCCTTGCGCAGCCGGGCCAGGACCTGGTCGGCCTTCTGCCGCGCCCTGGTCATGATGCTGTCGGGCGAGCCCGAATCGGCCTTGATCAGGATGTGCTGCAGCTGGCGCACCGAGCCGGACTCATACAGGCTGTCCACGGTATTCGGCCCGAAATGGGCCCGCCGGGTCACCAGGGTGTCGTGCCAGCGCACGCCACGGATTTCGGTAATGTCGGCCCACATGGCGTCCGCAACGAAGGCGGAGTCGGATAGGTGCGCGCCGGAGGCCACGGCGTTGGTGAACAGGGCGTAGTCGACCCACATGCGGGCGGCGAACTCGCCGCCGTCGTGGATCGGCTTGAGTCCCTTGATCCCGCCCATGATGTTCGCCAGCTGGTCGGGCCGCAGGGTGATCCCGGCCGCCTCGGCGGCGGAATCAGGATGGGCCCGGAACATCTGGCACCCGGCCGTCAGCAGGATCAGCCCCAGGACTGCAGAACTCCGTCGCATTCCATCTCCAGGATCAGGTGGTCAGCGGCGTGGCAGGCCGCGAGAGTGAACGTGGATCAGCGCCCGGCCGGTGCCGGATCGGTATCACCGGCGACGGCCCGGAGCGCGCGCGCCAGCGCGGGAAGCAGCGCCGTGCCGCCCAGCCGCTCAAGGCGGAGCGCCAGCGGAACCGTGCGCCTGACTTCGGCCGCCAGCTGCACGTCGTCGAGCGCGGCCGTCAGGGCGGACAGGCGCGGCACCGCCCCCGCCCGGAACGTCAAGCGGGCTTCGTCGCCCCGAACCAGCACGTGCTGCAGGCCCAGGACCGCACCCAGCGCCCGTAGCCGGGCCATGTGGAGGAGGGTTTCCGCTTCCTCTGGCAGGGGGCCGAA
Source organism: Gemmatimonadales bacterium (assembly GCA_035279705.1). Lineage (GTDB taxonomy): Bacteria > Gemmatimonadota > Gemmatimonadetes > Gemmatimonadales > GWC2-71-9 > DATEHG01. Next base: position 30,496 of record DATEHG010000101.1, on the reverse strand, counting down.
CCGCTCACGAAGTTCGTCGCGAAGCGGTTCAATTTCGCTGGGCCGCGCGGCCCGCGCCAGTCGCCGGTAGAAATCGAGCTTGGCCTCATCATCGGGCACGTAGCTGTCCGGCAGGTGCGCGGCGCGGTCGAGCACCACCTCCGGCGGGGCCAGCGTTTCCGCCCGTCCCTGGCCGCGGAGCGCCTTGACCGTCTCTTCCAGCCAGCGCAGGTACAGGTCGAACCCCACCGCGTGGGCATGACCCGACTGTTCCGCGCCGAGCAGGTTGCCGGCCCCGCGCAGTTCCAGGTCCTTGAGCGCGATCCGGTAGCCCGCCCCCAGCTCGCTGTGATGCTCCAGCACCTTGAGCCGCTCCTCGGCGTCGGCGTCGATCGCATCGGGCACCAGCAGATAGCAGTAGGCCCGGCGGTGCGAACGGCCCACCCGGCCGCGCAGCTGATACAGCTGGGCCAGCCCCAGCCGGTGGGCGTCGTGGATCACCATCGTGTTGGCGTTCGGCACGTCGATCCCCGATTCGACGATCAGGGTGGAGACCAGGATGTCCACTTCGCCCAGCACGAAGCGGTGCATCACCGTTTCCAGTTCCTCGGCCGGCATCTGGCCGTGCGCCACGGCGACGCTGGCGCGCGGCGAGAGGTGGCGCACCCGCGCGGCGATGGTATCGATGGTCTCGATCCGGTTGTGCACCACGAAGACCTGCCCTCCCCGGTCCAGCTCCCGGGCAAATGCCTCGTCGAGCAACCCGTCGTCCCACGGCTCCACGAACGTCAGCACGGGCGAGCGGTCCCGCGGCGGTGTCTCGATCAGCGTCAGGTCCCGCAGGCCCGCCAGGGAGAGATGCAGGGTCCGCGGAATGGGAGTCGCCGTCAGGGTCAGCACATCGACCTCGAGCCGGAGCTCCTTGAGCCGTTCCTTGTGTTTGACGCCGAAGCGGTGCTCCTCGTCCACGACCAGCAGTCCCAGGTCCTTGAACACCACATCCCGCGACAGCAGCCGGTGGGTGCCGATGATCACGTCGATCTCCCCGCGGCCGAGTCGCGCGACCAGGTCCTTCTGGTCCTTGGCGCTCTGGAACCTGGAGAGCACGGCCACCTTGACGGGAAAGTCCGCCAGCCGCTCCGAAAACGTCCGGCCGTGCTGGTCGGCCAGGAGCGTGGTGGGCACGAGCACGGCCACCTGCTTCCCTCCTTGCACCGCCTTGAAGGCCGCGCGTACCGCCACCTCGGTCTTGCCGTAACCCACGTCCCCCACCAGCAGGCGATCCATGGGCCGGGGATCTTCCATGCCCTTCTTGATGTCCTCGGTGGCCCGGCGCTGGTCCGGGGTGTCCTCATAGAGGAAGGCGGACTCCAGCTCCCGCTGCCAGCGGGTGTCTGGCGGGAACGCGAAGCCGCGGGCCACCTGGCGACGGGCATAGAGGTCAAGCAGTTCCGCCGCCATCTGGTGAATGGCGTGGCGCGTCCGCTCCCGCACCTTCTGCCAGCTGGTGCCCCCCAGCCGGTGGAGGCGGGGGGGCGGGTGATCGTCGTCGTCGCCGGCGGCGCGGTAGCGCTCGACCTGGTCGATGCGATAGAGCGGGACATTGAGCCGGTCGCCGCCCTCGTACTCGAGGATCATGACCTCGATCGTCGCCTCATCGACCTGGATCGTCTGGATGCCGCGATAGATCCCGATGCCATGATCGAGATGCACCACGTAGTCGCCGGCGGCCAGCGCCCCGGTGGCCGCGGAGGGAGCCGCCTGCCGGTAGCGGCGGGGCCGCCGGAGCCGGCGGGCGCGGCGGAAGATTTCATGGTCGGTGAGTACCCGGAGGGTGCGCATCACGAACCCGCCCTCGAGCGCCCCCACGGCAAGCGTCACCTTGAGCGGCACCCGGGCGCCGTCGCGCAGCAGCTCATCGAGGCGCTCGCGCTGGCCGTCGTTATCGCAGAGGATCAGCGTCGGCGGGTCGCCGGAGAGCAGCGCCCGCAGGCGATTGAGATCCCGGTCCACCTTCTCGGACGGCAGAAAACCGGCCTGCAGCTCCACCGGCTCATCCCGGAGGGTGAGCCTCGGCAGGGCATCGAGCCGCGGACGCCAGTCCGCCGGCGGTTCGAAGAGCTGCTCCCTCGTTGGAGTTTCCTCGCCCAGGCGCCGCGCCACCTCGAGGTGGTGCTCGGACTCGCGCCAGGCGCGATCGACTTCCTCACGATTGGGCCCGGCAGACTCTTCGATCAGCAGGGTGTCGGGCGGCAGCAATTCGAGAAGGGTCCGCCGCTCCACCTGACTGCCCGCCTGCCCGCCTGCCCGCCCGTCCGCCGCTTTGATCGGGAGAACCGTGATCCGGTCGAGCGGGTCGAGCGAGCGCTGCGTGGTGAGGTCGAAGGCCCTCAGGGTCGAGAGCTCGTCTCCCCACCACTCAGCCCGGGCCGGCTGCGCCATGCCGAATCCATACACATCCACAATGCCGCCCCGCACGCTGAACTCTGCCACCTCGGTGACCGTGGCGACGCGGCTATACCCCATCTCCTCGAGCAGCGTAACGGCCGCCGCCATAGTCACTCGTTTCTGCCCTCCCGCTCTGCCTGTCTCCAGCACCAGTCGCCGGGCGGCCAGCGCGGCCGGCACCAGCGAGCGCTCGGCGGTGGCGCGAGCAGTCGTCACCAGGACCCTGAGGCGTCCCGCCAGCAGCGCCTCCAGGGTCTCGATCCGCTCTCCGGCGATTTCGTAGTGGGGTTCTTCCTCGCCCAGGGCCTCTCGCTGCGGGTAAAGCGCGAGCCCTTCACCCATCAGGTGCTGCAGGTCCGACAGCCACCGCTCGGCCTCTCCCGGGGAAGTGGCCACGACGACCTGCAGCCGCCCCGGCAGTCGCTCGGCGAGCCAGGCCACCGCTGCCGCCCCGCTCGACCCCGGCAATCCTCCCAGCCGCAGCAGCTGACCCCGGCCGGGAATCCGCTCGGCCAGGTCGGCAGCGAAGGCCGTCCGCGCGAAGGCTTCACCCAGGGCGGGAATGCTCATGCGGCGGAGCGCCTGATGCTGGCCAGGGCGACCTCCATGAATCCGCAGGCGAGCGCCAGCCAGAGCAGCGGGCCTCGCAGATCGCTACGGGCCGCTCCCGTGAACGCCCGTCCCCCGGCTTCATCGGGTGCGGCGAGAATCGCTCCCGGCCACTCGGTCTGCAGTTCGCGGTCAGTGGCGCGGAGCAGCTGCGACTCCCGGGGATCGGGATTGGCGCTGAGGGCCCCGATCGTGTCGGGCCCGGCAAGCAGGTAGTAGATGCCAAGGCGAGGAGGGCGAAATGCCGCGCCCCCCTCGACGGGCCATGATTCGGACCCGGACGCGACCCGGCTCGTGGCATCCGGCAGGAGAACCGCATCGCCGGGAGCGGCATCGAGGAGCCAGAGCGGGTTCCTGGCCAGACGATTGGCGAGCGCATCCACCAGGGGCACGAAATCGGCCTCCACCGGAAGGCGGGTCCAGGCGGGATCGAACCGGCTGCCCACCAGGACGACGCCTTCGCCGCGAACCAGCCAGGGCTCCCCGCCGGCGGTGGCCAGGATTCCTGCCCGGCTGTTGCCGGTCGGAGTCAGCCCATAGCGCCTGCTCACGGACGTCCGGCCCAGCCACGCGCCGCTGTCAGTCTGCACCGGCACCGAGCTCAAGACTCCGTAGTGCCAGCCGACACCGCGGGCATCGAGGGCGCGGTTGAGCGCCCCGATCAATGCGGGATCGGCTGGCGGCACTACGACCGATGGCCCGGGGCCGAGTTGTCCGATCTCCACGTCGGTCCCGCTGGCCACCCGTCCCCCGGCCAGCAGGGTCGCACAGGCGGCCACCAGATAGTTCTCCGTCGCATCACAGTGGACGCGTGCCGGCCGCGCCACTCGAACTGCCAGGGTCCGGCTGTCATCGGCCCGAAGCTCATCGGCGGCGAGTCGCACGGCGACCGTCCACCATCCCGCGGCCCCAACCGGCAGAACGATCTCCGCCGGTGTTCCCGGCGTGGCGAGCAGCTGTCGTGGCGGACGGTTGCCCAGCGTGGCCGTCAGCGGAATCGGCTTCCCCGGATCACCGACCAGCTCGAGACGGAGATGCCCCGCATCCCCGGTCCACGGCAGCGGACCCGGGTCCAGTCGCGCGATGCCGGCGTTGGGAGGAGCGGCCTCCACCGGCCGCACCACCAGGATTGGCTGCGGCACAGTGGCCGGAGAAAGGGCGCTGGCCTGCACATCGGAGACCAGGACGATCTCCCCCGGCCGCCGGTCGGCCGAGAGCAGCGTGGCGGCGGTGGTGAGCGCGGCCCCGAGATCGAGACGCCGGTCGGTCGCGCCCAGACTGTCGAGCACCAGGCCCAGCTGGGACCGATCGCCGCGGCGCGGGACCCCATCCGCCGTGAGCAGCCAGAGCTGGTCCTCAGGTGTCGCTCGATCCAGGACTTCGCGCGCAGCCCGGATCAGCGTGGCGATGACCGGGGTGCCACCCGCCACCGCTCCGCTGCTCAGACTGTTGTCGAGGACCAGCACCATCGCCGTCGGCGTGTGGCCGGCCCCGGTGCCGCGCCGCGGCAAGCTCGGACCGGCTGCGGCCAGCACCAGGGCGAGGATGAGGAGCGTCCTCACCAGCAGCAGCAGCCAGTGGCGCAGGCGTAATCGCCGCTGATGCTCCCGGGTCGCGGCGACGAGGTAGCGGACCGCCGGAAAGACGACGACCGGCGGGTCGCGGCGGGTCACCAGGTGCAGCAGGAGGGGAATCGCCGCGGCGCCGAGCGCGGTGAGCGCCCAGGGGTGGAGCCAGCCGATCACGCGAGGCCTGCGGAGGTGGCCAGCGCCTCGCGAAGCGCCAGGCCGAACGGGGTGTCGGTCGTAATCCGGTGATAGTTGATCCCGAGACTCAGGCAGGCGGTGCGCCAGTCGGACACCGCCGTTTCGACCGTCTGGCGGTACATCGCGGCCCACTCGCGGGGCCTCAGTACCACTGAGGTGCGGGTCTCGGGATCCTCGAATCTCGCTTCGGCGGGACCTTCGAGTTCGAGTTCACCGGGATCGAGCAGGTGGAACACCATCACGAGGTGGCCGCGATGCCGCAGAAACCGCATGGCGGCCAGCGCCGCTGGAGGGTCGAACAGGAGATCCGAGATCAGCACCACCAGTCCCCGCCGGCGCAGCAGCTGCAGCACCCGCTCGAGAGCCGGCGCGGCCGCCGTGAGCTGCCCGGCCTGCAGGCCCGCAAGGGTCGTCGTCAGTTGGCGAAACTGCGCCATGCGGGCCCGCGGCGGCAGCACCGCGCGAACCTGGTCGTCGAAAGCGATCAGCCCGGTAGCGTCCCGCTGGCGGAGGAGGACGAGACTGAGTGCGGCCGCCAGGCGGCGAGCGTACTCGAGCTTCGGCAGCACCTGGCCAGGGCGTCCCGTCCACGCCATGGACCGGCTCACGTCGAGCAGCAGCATCGCCCGGAGATTGGTTTCCTCCTCGAACTGCTTCACGTAGAGGCGCCCGCTCCTGGCCAGGACCTTCCAGTCCAGATAGCGCGGCTCGTCGCCCGGCTGGTACATCCGGTGCTCGGTGAACTCGACGGAGAACCCGCGCCGGGGGGAACGATGCAGGCCGGTCAGGAAGCCCTCCACCACCCCTTCGGTGAAGAGTTCCAGTCCGGCCAGCCGGGAGGCTTCGAGTGGGTCAAGGAGATCCAGCCGGAAACGGCCGGAACTCCGATCGGGCTGAGTCATGCGGCGGGCAACGTAGGGTGGCGGCGGGGGTGAAGTCAACGAGGGGCGCCAGTGTCCCATCGAGAGGACGCCTGCCGGCCCAAGGGGTACACCACGTCCTCACGCAAGTCCAAGCCTGTCAACATCTTGGAATTTCTCACCAACGGCATGAGGCCTGCTTTTGGGAGGCCCGTCTTCCCAATCATGCGAGTTGCGCCATGTCTTCCTTCACCGCCCTGTGGATGGTGCCCCTGCTTGCCGGGTCCGCCGCCAATCCGATCCCCACCACCCCGGTCATTTCGCGGCCGGCCTGGATTTCCTCGGCCCGCCACCTTGCCTCCGACAAAGCCAGGATCTCGGTCTGGCTCAACCAGCAGGATCCGTTTCATCGGGGGGATCGCGCGCAGGTCTACATCAAGGCCGACCGGGATTCCTACGTGACGGTGCTGCGCATCGATACCGACGGACGCGTGCGCGTCCTGTTTCCGATCGATCCCGACGACGACAACTTCGCCCGCGGCGGGCAGGCCTTCGAGGTGCTGGGCCGGGACGGCAACGGCGCCTTCGACGTGAACGATGCGCCGGGCCAGGGATACGTCTTCGCCATCTCGTCCACCGATCCATTCACCTACGATGGCCTCGTAACCAGTGGCCACTGGGACTACCGGACCATCGCCGACGGCCGGGTCCGGGAAGACCCCTACGTCGCGGTCACCGATCTGGCGGCGCAGATCGCACCGGACGGCAGCTGGGACTACGACATGGCGAGCTACGATGTCGAGCAGCACTACGACTACCCGCGCTTCGTCTGCTATGACTGCCACGCCTACGCCAGCTACTGGGCCTGGAACCCCTATGACCACTTCTGTTCCCAGTACCGGATCGTGATCTACGACGATCCTTATTACTACCCCTACCGCTACTACGGCACGGCGGTCGTCTACCCCCGGCCTCTCCATCCGGGCCCCCGATACGTCTTCCGGGACTATAACGCTTCCTCTCCTTATGTGAGCCGGGAGCCTTTCCGCCCCCGTGGCTCCGATGGGCGGAGTATCCCCGATCGCGGGCGCACCGGTGTCGATGTCGGCGGGCGTGGCAGCGTCTCCATCCCTGTTGGCGGAGGCGGCCGGCGCCCTGATCCACGCAATCGCAATCCCTATGATCGTCCGGGGACCCGGGACGGGGACGGTCACGGTGATGGCGGCGGCCACGATGGCGATCACCATGGCGGCGACGACAACGGGCATCACGGCGGTGGCGACGACAATGGCCACCACAATGGAGGGGACCGGCCGCGCGGACGGGACGACGACGGCCATGACACTGGCGGAGACAATGGCCACGGACGCGGTGGCAACGACGGCGACCATCAGGGCCAGGGCCATCGCCCCGAGCGCCGGGGCGACCAGGGTTGGTCGGGGGGAGGCCAGGACCGCCCATCCACTGGTTCGAACAATGGCGGCCAGGAGCAGCGGCCCATTCGCCGCGGCGGTGAGGATCATCCTTCCGCGCCGGACAACCGGTCCGGCCCTGACCGGAGACCGGCGATCGAGCCCCGCCCACCGCAGAGCCAGGGACGCGCGGAGCCGCGCCGCGACGATCGCCCCCAGCACAACGCCGAGCCCCGAAGTGCGCCGCGTCCGTCGGCCCAGTCCGGTTCGTCTTCTCCACCTTCCCGGGCCACCGGCGCTCCTGAGCTGAGACGCCGCAAGCCCTGACCGAAACTCCACCAGATGCCCGGCCGTACACCTCGCGACCGGGCATTATCTTTCCGCCCCGCCGGCCACCCGTCGTGGCCCGGGCATCCCTCGACCCCACGGATACATGCGCAGACTGATCGCTCTCTCCCCGGTGGCGGTGTTCGCACTGCCTCTCGCCCTTGCCGCGCAGACTTCGCCCGCGCTGAAGAGCGCGGCAGCCACGATCACCGAAGCCGATGTCCGGAAGCGGATCTTCATCATCGCCGATGATTCGATGCAGGGGCGGGATACGCCGAGCCGCGGGCTCGACCTCACGGCGCAATACGTGGCGGATCAGTTCAAGAAGGCTGGCCTCAAGCCGGGCGGCATGGATGGCAGCTGGTTCGTGAAGTACCAGGTGCGACGCACCCGGTTCGACGGTGCCGGGAGCCATGTCGGGTTCATCGCGGGCGGCGTGGACCGGGACGTCTCGTTCACCCGGGACGCGTTCTGGCGGGAAAACGAGGTCCCGGCCGGCGAAGTCGGCGGACCGGCAGTCGTGATCGGTGGGGCGCTCGATCCCGCCGCCGTGGGCGGACTCGATCTGGCGGGCAAGACCGCGATCCTGATCCTCGACTACAGCAAACCGCGGCCGGCCACGGTCCGGCCGACACTGGACGCGCTGATCGGCCGGGCCGCCGCGGTCGTCATCGTGACCAATCGCGATACGGTGCAGCTGGCCCAGATCATCGCCCAGGCCACCGCACCGCGCACCGACCGGGTCGAGCCTCCGGTGCCGGGCAAGAAGAGCGCCCCGGTGGTCGAAGTGCATGAGCGCGCCATTCTCGACCTCCTCACCACCAACCTGATCCAGCCGGACGCCATCCGGAGCCGCTCGGATCTGTTCGTCGAGCCGCTGCCCGCGCTCAAGGTGATGGTGCACGCGCGCGAAGAGGTACTCTCGGAGGCGCTGGCGCCGATCACGGTGGGAGTGCTCGAGGGCACCGATCCGGTGCTGAAGAAGGAGTACGTGGCCTATTCGGCCCACATGGACCATGTGGGTGTTGCCGGGGTGAGCGGCCAGTGCCGGGCGGTGGGCGCGGACTCGATCTGCAACGGCGCCGATGATGACGGCTCGGGCACCGTCGGCGTGATGGAGCTGGCCGAAGCGTTCGGCCAGAAGGGCGCCCGGCCACGGCGGTCGATGCTCTTCATCACGGTAAGCGGCGAGGAGAAGGGCCTGTGGGGCAGCAGCTACCTGGTGGACCATCCGCCGGTGCCGCTGGCGCAGGTCGTCGCCGATCTCAACATCGACATGATCGGCCGCAACTGGAAGGACACCATCGTGGCCATCGGCCGCGAGCATTCCGACCTCGGCACCACGCTGGGCCGGGTCAACGCGGCGCATCCCGAGCTGCACATGACCGCCATCGACGATCGCTGGCCGCAGGAGAACTTCTACTTCCGCTCCGACCACTACAACTTCGCCCGGAAGGGCGTGCCGATTCTCTTCTTCTTCAACGGCACCCACGAGGACTACCACCAGGTCAGCGATTCGCCGGACAAGCTCGACGCCGAAAAGGAGTCGCGGATCCTCCAGCTGCTGTTCTACCTCGGCCAGGAAGTCGCCAATACGACCGCCCGGCCGGTGTGGAACCCCGAGAGCTACAAGAAGATCGTGGAGGGGGCCAAGTGAACCCGGGCGCGCGGGGCTGGGCGGCCGTCGCCCTGCTCCTGGCCACCGGCCCGCTCGCCGCCCAGTCCCCCAAGGATCTGGCCAAGGCGGCCGGCACCATCACCGAAGCGGATGTGAAGCGGCGCATTTTCATCATCGCCGATGATTCCATGCGGGGCCGGGACACGCCGAGCCCGGGTCTCGAGATGACGGCGCAGTACGTCGCGGCGGAATTCCAGCGCTTCGGCCTCAAGCCGAACGGGGAGAACGGGACCTGGTTTGTGCGCCTGCCGCTGCTTCGGCGCCAGCTCCTGCCTGCCCAGTCGGTGCTCACCTTCGGCAGTGCCGACGGGAGCCAGATCGCCCTCCCCTTCGCCAGCAGCGCCCGGATTCTCGACGGTTCGTCCGCCGCCACGGAGGTCAGCGGCGGAGTGGTGCTGGTGAGCACCATGGCCGACGCCAAGGATCTCAAGGCCGACGACTTCAAGGACAAGATCGTGGTGTGGCCGCTCGATCTCGACAAGCTGCCGCCGGGACTGCAGGCCGCGGCCGGGGTCATGATCCAGGGGGGCGCCAGGGTCATCGTCGTGGTCACACCCACCGACCCGGTGACGTTCGCCGGCCGGCTGGCCGGCCAGTCGAAACCCCGGGTCAGCCGAGAAGGCGAGATGTCTGGCGGCGGACCGGTCGTGCTCGAAGTGCCCGAGCGCGAAATCACCAGCCAGTTTCCGGCGGCGGCGCAGAACTTCAGCGACCTCCGGGCCGCGCCGGCCACCGTGGCGCAGCCGCTGCCGGACTGGACCGGAAGCCTCACCATCAGGGACAGCGTGATCGACCGGGCCACGGCCCCCGTGGTCGTGGGACGGCTGGATGGCAGCGACAAGAAGCTGGCCGCGACCTACGTGGCGTTCTCGGCGCACATGGATCACATCGGGGTGGCGGGCGGACAGTGCGAGGCGATGGGGGCGGACTCGATCTGCAATGGTGCCGATGACGACGGCTCCGGCACGGTCGGGGTGGTGGAACTGGCCGAAGCGTTCAGTCAGAAGAAGGCGCGCCCGAAGCGCTCGATGCTCTTCATCGGCGTGAGCGGCGAGGAGAAGGGGCTTTGGGGGAGCAGCTATTTCGTGGAGCACCCCACGGTGCCGCTCGATTCGATCGTGGCCGATCTCAACATCGACATGATCGGGCGGAACTGGAAGGACACCGTCGTGGCGATCGGCCGGGAGCACTCCGATCTCGGCGCCACGCTCGACTCGGTGAATGCCCGCCATCCCGAGCTCGGCATGCGGCCGGTCGCCGATCTCTGGCCGCAGGAAAATCTCTACTTTCGCTCGGATCACTACACCTTTGCCCGCAAGGGGATCCCGATCCTGTTCTTCACCACCGGGCTCCACGAGGACTACCACAAGGCGAGCGATTCGCCGGACAAGATCGACGCCGAGAAGGAGGCGCGCCTGCTCCAGCTGCTCTTCTACCTGGGTCAGGATGTGGCCAACAACCCGGCGCGGCCCAAATGGAATCCGGAGAGTTACCAGAAGATCGTGAAGGGGGCTCAGTAGGGGCGAGAGGTGAGAGGTAAGAACTGAGAGGGGGGCACTGGTCTTTGACCGTGCTCCCCGTTCTCTTTTCACCACAGGATCCATACCCCCAACCTTCCGAGTCACCGATGGCCGACACCCTCGAAGCGTTCAACACTTTCCGCACCCGGATGAACGAGACGATCCTGGGCGGCGGCAACCTGACGATCAACCGCTTCTTCGCCCTCGACCACCGGGCGTATGAACCGGGCGCCCTCGGTACCCGCACCAAGGAGATGCTCGGGCTGGTCTCCTCCCTGGTGCTGCGGTGCGACGACTGCATCACCTACCACGTGATCCGCTGCGCCGAGGAGGGGGTGACCGACGAGGAATTCCAGGAAATCTTCGCGGTGGGGCTGGTGGTGGGTGGCAGCATCGTGATTCCGCATCTGCGGCGGGCGGTCGCGCGGCTGGAGGAGGTGCGAGCCGCAAACAAGTAGAGAGGAGAGAGGAGAGAGGAAAAGCTCGGGAAAGAGGCCCCACTCCTTTCCCCCTTCTCCTTTCTCCAGTACGTCGTACCCCGATCTCATTCCGTTATATTGTCTCGCATGTCACAGTCCCGCATCCGCAATTTCTGCATCGTCGCCCACATCGACCACGGCAAGAGCACCCTGGCGGACCGCCTCATCGAGGCGACCGGTGCGGTGGAGAAGCGGCTGATGCGGGAACAGCTGCTCGACACCATGGACCTCGAGCGCGAGCGGGGCATCACCATCAAGCTCAATGCCGTACGGATGAGCTACCGGGGCCGCGATGGCCGGGAGTACGAGCTCAACCTGATCGACACGCCCGGGCATGTCGACTTCACCTACGAGGTGTCCCGGTCGCTGGCGGCCTGCGAGGGTGCCATCCTGGTGGTCGACGCGACCCAGGGTGTCCAGGCGCAGACGCTGTCCAACCTGTTTCTCGCGCTCGACGCCGGGCTGGAAATCATTCCGGTGCTCAACAAGATCGACCTCCCCGGCGCCGAGCCCGAACGCCGCGCCAAGGAGATCATCGACCTGATCGGTGCCCGCCGGGAGGAAATTCTCACCGTTTCCGCCAAGGAAGGCACCGGCGTGCCCGAGTTGCTCGAGGCCATCGTCGCCCGCGTCCCGCCCCCGGCCGGAAAGGAAGATGCCCCGCTCCGCGCCCTGATCTTCGACACTTACTTCGACCGCTATCGTGGCGCGATTCCCAGCGTGCGGGTGGTGGACGGTGCGCTCCGCAAGGGCATGGACATCGCCTTTGGCGCGCACCCTGACGACAGCTACACGGTGGACGAGGTGGGCTACCTCCAGCTGGGCCAGCGGCCCACCGAGGTGCTGGAGGCGGGAGAGGTCGGCTACGTCGTGGCCAGCCTGCGGAGCGTGAGTGACACCCGCGTTGGCGATACGATCCTCGATGCCCACGAACGCGCCACCGACCTGCTGGCCGGCTACCGGGACGTGAAGTCGATGGTCTTCGCCGGGCTATACCCGACCGATTCCGACCAGTACGAGGGACTGCGGGACGCGCTGGAAAAACTCAAGCTCAACGATGCCAGTCTGCACTACGAGCCGGAATCGTCGACAGCCCTCGGCTTCGGATTCCGCTGCGGGTTCCTGGGGCTGCTGCACATGGAGATCGTGCAGGAGCGGCTGGAGCGCGAATTCAATCTCGACCTGCTCAGCACGGTGCCGACGGTGGAGTTCCACGTCTTCCTCACCGACGGCACCATGATGCTGCTGGAGAGCCCCTCGCTGCTGCCCGACCCCGCCAACATCGAGCGGATCGAGGAGCCGGTGGTGAAGGCCAGGATCATGGCGCCCGCCGAATACATCGGCGGCATCATGAAGCTGGGTCAGGACCGCCGCGGCGTGTACCTGGGCATGAAGTACCTGGATGCCACGCGGGTGGAGTTCGACTGGGAATTCCCGCTGGCCGAGATCGTGCTCGACTTCTACGACAAGCTGAAGGGGCTCTCGCGCGGCTACGCGTCGCTGGACTACGAGCTGGCGGGCTATCGCGCGTCGGAGCTGGTCAGGCTCGACATGATGATCAACGGCGATCCGATCGACGCCTTCAGCGTGATCATCCACCGCGACAAGGCGTACGAGTGGGGCCGCAAGGTGGCGGAAAAGCTCAAGGAGCTGATTCCGCGCCAGCTGTTTGCCGTGGCAATCCAGGCGGCGATCGGCGGCAAGGTGATCGCGCGGGAAACCATTTCGGCCCTGCGCAAGGACGTGCTGGCCAAGTGCTACGGGGGCGACATCACCCGCAAGCGCAAGCTGCTGGAGAAGCAGAAGGAAGGAAAGAAGCGGATGAAGCAGCTGGGCTCGGTCGAAATTCCGCAGGAGGCGTTTTTGGCCGTTCTTCAGGTGGACTGACGGGAGACAGCTTGAGCCCGTATCGGGGTGAGCGGTGAGCAGTGAGCGGGAGGCTCCAGCCCGGCACCCTGATCTCATCGTCCGGGCCCCGAACCACCTCGGTGACCTGGTCATGGCGCTGCCGGCACTCGGGGCCGCTGGCGCCCAGACTATCGCCGTCCGGCGGCCGCTCGTGCCGCTGCTCGAGATGGCCGCGCTTCCCGCATCGATTCTGCCGCTCGACCGCGGGGCCCGGGCGCTGCTTGACGCCGCGCGCGCCATCCGGCAGGAAGCGTTCGACCGCGGCGTCCTTCTCACCCCCTCCCTGTCCTCCGCGGTGCTCTTCCGGCTCGCGGGGGTCAAGCGGCGGAGAGGCAGCGCGACCGACGCCCGCACCCTGCTGCTGACCGATCCGGTGTCCCCGGCCCTGCTGGCCGGGATGCATCGCGCCAGCAGCTACCTCGTCCTGGTGACCGGTTCGGCGCCGGCGGCACCTCCCGTACCGCGCCTCGCGCCCTCGGCCGCCGGACTCACGCGCTGGCGCGAAGTGTCCGGCGGCGTCGAGCGACCAATCGGGATATTTCCCGGCAGTAACGCCTCCTCGAGGCGCTGGGCCGCGGAGCGATTCGCCCAGCTGGTCGGGCGGCTGGCCGCGCGAAAGATTCCCACGGTAATTTTCGGCGGGCCGGGCGAGGCCGCCCTGACGGAGCAGGTGGCGGGCCAGAGCGCGCTCGACCTCGGCGGCCGGACGGACCTGCCGGCACTCGCCGCGGGCCTGGCCGCCTGCCGGTTGCTGGTGACCAATGACAGTGGCCCCATGCACCTCGCCGCTGCGGTCGGCACGCCCACCCTGTCCTTCTGGGGCGCCGGCGATCCGGCCGAGACGGGACCACTGGGTCCGGGAACCGCGCTGCTGCGCCATCCGGAGCTGCCCTGCGTGCCCTGCCGGGCCAACCAGTGTCCCCGTCATGGAGCCGGCACCCTGCTGCCGGATGCCGTTCGCGAGTGCCTTGCCCTGATCACGGTCGACGAAGCCGCGTCCCGAATCGTGGAGAACTGAGCCATGCCTGAGGAGTGCATCGTCGGGATCGACCTCGGCGGCACCAACATCGTGGCGGGATGCGTAACGGCAGACGGGCGGGCCCACTATGGGCTGCTCAGCGACATGACCCGCGCCGAGGAAGGGGCCGACGCGGTCATCGGCCGGATCGTGGCGCTGGCCCGGCGGAGCATCGAGGCCACCAGGAGCGCGCTGCCCGGCGTGAAGATCGGCGGAGTCGGGATCGGGGCCCCGGGCCCGCTCGACATCCACCACGGCATCGTGCTGCTGACGCCGAACCTGGGCTGGGTCAACATGCCGCTCCGCCAGCGGATCAGCGACGGACTCGGCTTGCCGGCGGCGCTCGACAACGACGCCAACTGCGCGGTGCTGGGCGAGTGGTGGCGGGGCGCGGCCCAGGGTACCAGGACCGCGATCGGTCTGACCCTCGGGACGGGCATCGGCGGCGGCATCATCATCGACGGCCGCCTCTACCACGGCGCCACCGACATGGCGGGCGAGGTGGGGCACACGACCATCGACGCCAACGGCCGCCGCTGCAAGTGCGGCAACTATGGCTGCATCGAGGCCTATGCTTCCGGACCCAACATCGCACTGCGCGCGGTGGAGGCGATCGAAAGCGGCGCCCAGACAGACCTTTCGGAGCGGGTGAAGGGCGATCTCGGCAGGATCACCGCTGCCATCGTCTACGAGTCCGCCCATGCGGGCGACGAGCTGGCCCTCGAAGTGGTGCGGGACACCGCCAAGTTCCTGGGTGCCGCGGTGGCCAACCTCGTCAATATCTTCAACCCCGAAGTGGTGGTGCTCTGCGGCGGTGTGACGCAGGCGGGTGAGACCCTCTTCGCACCGCTGCGCCGCGAGGTGTCCCGGCGCGCCTTCAAGCCGGCGGTCGAAGCCTGCCGCATCGTCCCCGGCACGCTGCAGGGTGCCGGTGTGTACGGCGCGGTGCGCGCCTTCCAGGAGCAGGTGGAGGCGGGGATCGTCAAGCCGTGAACGCGCTGTTCCCGCTCACCGCTTACCGCTCACCGCTCACCCGTTCGGCATGAGCCCCAAGCGTCTCGGCGTCGTCGGCTCCCTGGTCTGGGATGTCATCCACGGGCGCGACGTTCATGAAACGCCGGTCGAGGAGTGGGGCGGCATTGCCTACGCGCTCGCAGGATTCGAGGCCAGCCTTGCCGAAGGCTGGCAGATTGTTCCGCTGATCAAGGTCGGCCGGGATCTGGCACGGAAGGCCGAGGCGCTCTTCCGCGGCTATCAACGGATGATTCCGGGCGGGCGCGCCGTGGAAGTCACGGTGCCCAATAACCGGGTCACGCTGCGATATACCGAGGGCGAGCGGCGCACCGAACGGATGAGCGGCGGGGTGCCGGGATGGACCTGGGCGGAGCTGGGCCCGCTGGTCCGGGATCTCGACGCGGTCTACGTCAATTTCATCTCCGGCTTCGAGATGCCGCTGGGCACGGCGCAGGCGCTGCGGCGCGGCTTTGCCGGCCCGCTCTACGCCGATCTGCACAGCCTGTTCTTCGGCATGCCGCCGGACGGGGTGCGGGTGCTGCGCCCGGTCGAGAGTCTGCGCGACTGGTTTTCCTGCTTCGACGCGGTGCAATTGAATGAAGACGAGATGCACCAGATCTCACCCGATCCGATGGGCGCGGCCGCCGAGGCGCTCGGCGCGGGGGTCTCGCTGCTGGCGGTGACGCTGGGGGCCCGCGGGGCCGTGTACGTCCAGGGGCCGGGCCGGGCCCCCTTCGGCGCGGGCGCTCCGGGTGACCCGGTACGGACTGCTCTCATCGAGGCGCCAAGGGTCGACGCCGTCGACCCGACCGGCTGCGGTGACATTTTCGGCGCCGCGCTGGTGAGCCGGCTGCTCGGCGGCGACCCCGTGGACCAGGCAATGGCGCAGGCCAACCGGATCGCCGCGCGCAACGCCGCCCTCCGCGGCGCGTCAGACCTGGCGGCGCTCCTCCGCGGCTCGCTGGCCAGCGCATGACCCGTATCGTCGAGATTCCCAATGCCCTGGACGACCGGACCTTCGAGGCGTTCGCCGAGTCGCTGCAGGCGGACAAGAGCGACCTGGCCCGTCCGCTGTTCGATGCCCGCCCCGTGCAATGGGCTTCGCCCTACGGACTCGTCGGCCTCCTGACCGCAGGACAGTGGTGGCAGGAACAGCGCCGCGAGCGCCCGCTGCTCACCGTGCCCGCGCAGGACGATGTGACCCGCTACTGGGCCCGGACCGGATTCTTCCGCGAGGCGGAGGAACTGTTCGAGATCCACGGCAAGGTGCCCAAGGTCAAGATCGAGGATCAGTCCGACGTGCTGCTCGGTGTGACCGCCATCCGGAACACCGACGACGTGCACCAGGTGGTCGGCATGATTCAGGAGCGGGCCAGCCGGATGCTGACCGAGAAGCTCGGCCTGGCCGCGTCGTCCGCGATGGGGTTTTCCGTTTCGCTGTCGGAGGCGTGCCAGAACATCGTGGAACACGCCGGCACCGGCGGCTGGGTTGCGGTCCACGCCTACAACTACCGCCGGCGGCTGGGCCGGCGCGTCGTGGTCATCGCGGTCAGCGACGGCGGGGTCGGCTTCCGCCGCTCGCTTGAGGGTGAACAGGCCCGCCGCTACGGCGAACGGTGGGGGGACGGCGCCGCGCTGGAAGCGGCGGTCATCCACAACGTGAGCCGCTTCCGCGACCCCGGCCGAGGCCAGGGATTGGCGGGCATCAAGCGGTACCTGGCCCGCTGGGAAGGCAAGTTGTCCATCCGGAGTGGCAGCGCCCGCATCGCGATCGTGCCGGCCTGGGATGAGGACGTGCCGTTGACGGACCATCTCGCCTATTTTCCGGGGGCGCAGGTCCAGGTGACCATTCCCGCTTCCCCAACCGCCGAGTAATGGTCCAGACTATCCGGGTCGATCAGGTCCTCCGGGAAACCGTGGCGACGCCCTACCGGGATCTCGTCACCCGCGCCACCGGCGCGGCGGTGCGCTCCGGAATCGAGCGGGCCATCCGGGCGGAGGAGAGTCTCACCACGCTGCTCGATTTCTCCAGGGTGGGGCTGGTGGACTTCAGCTGCGCGGACGAGGTCGTGGCCAAGCTGCTCCTCGGTGAATCCCTTCCCGCCGGCCGTCACCTGGTGCTGTCGGGCGTGCGGGAGGATCACTCCGAAGCCATCGACCACGTGCTGCGCCACCACGAAATTGCGGTACTGGTGGCCGACGGCATCGACGGCCCCTGCCGCATTCTCGGCTTCCTGGCCGCCGACCTGGCGCAGGCCCTCACCGAGATCCTCGAGCGCGGCGCGACGGACGTGGCCACCATGGCCGGCGCCGCGGCCTGGTCGCTGGAACAGGCCGCCGAAGTGCTCCAGCATCTCGCCATGCTCCGCCTGGTCCAGGCGGATGGCCCCACCTACCGCCCGGTGCCCCTCGCATGACCAAGCGACGCCTCGGCCTCTCGACGATCGCCATTCACGGCCAGCCCCACAAACGCCCCGACTGGAGTCCGGTCATGACGCCGGTCTTCCAGAGCAGCACGTTCACCAACCCCGTCGGCTCCGACGAGATGGTGATGTACTCGCGGTACGGCAACAATCCCAATCAGACCGCCATTGCCGCCCGCTACGCCCAGCTGGAAGGTGCGGAGGCGGCGATCTTCGTCGCCAGCGGGATGGGCGCCACCGCGCTGGCCCACCTCGCGGTGCTGCGCCCGGGCGATCACCTGGTCTCCAGCTCCTGGATTTACGGCGGCACCAAGCGGCTGTTCGACGAGGAGCTGGCCCGCTTCGGCATCGAGGTCACCTACGTGGCGCCGGACCAGCCGCGCCTCTGGAAGCGCTCCTGCCGCAAGGCCACCCGGGCGCTCTTCGTCGAGACGCCGACCAATCCCCTGATGCGGGTGCTGGACCTGACGCCGATGGCGCGGGTCGCCGAGGAATTCGGGCTGGCCCTGCTGGTGGATGGCACCTTCGCGAGCCCGGTCAATTTCCGGCCGCTGGAACACGGCGCCGACATCGTGATCAGCAGTGCCACCAAGTATCTCAACGGCCACAGCGACGTGATCGCCGGCGCCGTGGCGGGATCGGCCTCGGTCATCGAGGAAGTCACCAGGCTGATGATGCTCTGGGGCCAGTCGATCGACCCGCACGCCGCCTGGCTGATCGACCGCGGGATGCGGACCCTCGGCGTGCGGATGGCCCGCCACAACGAGAACGGCATGGCCGTGGCCCAGTGGGCGGACGGTCATCCCGGCATCGCCAAGGTGCACTATCCCGGCCTCACCTCCCATCCGGACCACGCCTTCGCGACCCAAGTGCTGGACGGCTACGGCGGCATGGTCGGGCTCGAGCTCAAGGGTGGAAGCCGGACCACCGAGCGGTTCCTCAAGAAGCTCAAGATCATCACCCACGCGCCGAGCCTGGCCGGAGTGGAAAGCCTGATCTCGGAGCCCCGCCTTACCTCGCACAGCAAGATGACGTCCGAAGAGCGGATGAAGATCGGCATCCCCGACGGCTTCGTGCGTCTCTCCTGCGGCATCGAGGACTCGGCCGACCTGATCGCCGACCTGGAGCAGGCGCTGGGATGATCAAGTTCGTGCACGTTTCCAAGACCTGGGCGCGGGGCGGGGCGGCGCTCAAGGATGTCTCGCTCCACATTCACCGCGGGGAGTTCGTCTTCCTCACGGGACATTCCGGCGCCGGCAAGAGCACCATGCTCAAGCTGATGTTCGCCGAGACCCGGCCGACGACCGGTGAAGTGCGGGTTTCCGGATTCCAGGTCGGCTCCCTCCGCACCGTCGAGGTGCCCCGGCTCCGCCGGCGGCTGGGCATCGTGTTCCAGGATTTCCGCCTGCTCGAAGACCGCACCGCCGAGGAGAACGTGGCCTTTGCCCTCGAGGTGACGGGCGCCCGCACCGAGAGCATTCCCTCCCGCGTCATGCGCGTCCTCAACCAGGTGGGACTCGCCTCCAAGGCCCAGGCCTATCCCCACGAGATGTCCGGCGGCGAGCAGCAGCGGGTGGCCATCGCCCGCGCCCTGGTCAATGACCCGGCGATTCTCCTGGCCGACGAGCCGACCGGCAACCTCGACGAGCGGGCCACCCGCGGCGTCTTCCAGCTGCTTCGGGACATCAACACCGGCGGCACCTGCGTGGTCATGGCCACCCACGATCTCGACCTCGTGCGCCAGGCCAGCTATCGCACCGTCGAAATGCGGGACGGCAGCATCGTGTTCGACAGCGGCCTGGACGAGGGTGAGAACGGCGCCCCGCCGGAGCCCGCCGCTGAGGAGCCCGCATGAGGCTCCTGATTCGCGAAGCCATGCTCTCGTTCCGGCGGGCGCCGCTGCTCTCCGCGCTGTCGGTGACGACGATCGCCTTTTCGCTGTTCGTGGTCGGGCTGTTCGGGCTGGTAGCGCTCAACCTGCGCGAGGCCCTGCACGGGATCGAGAACCGCGTCGAAATCGTGGCCTACCTCTTCCGCGGCACCCTGCCCGAGACGGTGACCATGGCCTCGGAAGACATCGCGGCCTTCCCCGAGGTTCAGAGTGTCACCTTTGTGAGCGAAGACGAGGCGCTGGAGCGGGCCAAGCGCGACCTGGTGGAATTCAAGGACGCCTACCAGGACCTGCAGGTGAATCCGCTGCCCGCCTCGCTGGAAATCCGGCTCAAGGACGGCAGCCGCCAGGCGGCCCAGGTGCAGGCGGTGGCCGAGCGGCTCCGGGGGTATCGCTTCGTGGAGGAAGTCCGCTACGGGCGGGAATGGGTCGAGAAACTCGACCGGCTGCGCAACATCTTCGGCTTCGTGGGGCTGGTCATCGGGCTCGCCTTTGCCGTCGTGGCCGTGGTGATCATCGGCGTGACGATCCGGATCACGGTGCTGCAGCGCAAGCGGGAAATCGCCATCATGCGGCTGGTGGGGGCAACCAACAACTTTATCCGCGGACCGTTCATCCTCGAAGGTGCCATCAAGGGACTGCTTGGCGGCGTGCTCGCGGTCGTGATGTGCTATGCCGCCTACGTCCTGTTCAAGGGGCAGACAGACCTGGCCACCTCGGGACTCATCTTCTTCCAGGCGGGACAGGCCAGTGTGGGGCTGCTGTTCGGAACCCTGATCGGCCTGGGCGGCAGCCTGGTGAGTGTCGGGAGGCATCTGAGGAATGTGTGACGGGGGGGCCGGGGGGCAGCGGGGCAGCAACGGCTACTGGAGCCCCGGAGTTCGCGTCCTCGCCGCGCTGTTCGTCATGGTCACGACCAACCTGCCCCTCCGCCCCGCTGCCCCCCCTGTCCTCTCCGCCCAGTCCACCCCCGACCTCGAAGAGTCCCGCAAGCGGCTGGAGGACATCCGCAAGGAGCGGGAGCGGCTGCAGAGCGATCGCGAGCGGCTGCAGTCGGAAGTGCACGACCTCAACCAGGAACTGGACAACATCGAGCGCCAGCGGCTGGCCACCAACCGGCTGGTCAATGAAATCGATGCCCAGATCAACGGCCTCAACTCGCAGGTGGACCGGGTCACGGCCGGCCTGCTGCTGGCCCAGGACAATCTCGCCGAAAAGCGCGCGGTGCTGGGGCACCGCCTGGCCGACATCTACAAGCGCGGCTCGCTCTGGTCCTTCGAGGTGCTCGTGTCGGCCGAGTCGTTCGGCGACCTGCTCAGCCGCTCCAAGTACCTCTACCTGTCCAGCCGGCAGGACCGGTCCCTGCTCGATGAAGTCGAGAAGCTCCGCCAGACCGTGCAATCCCAGCGGGACGAACTGCTCGGCGTCCGAACCCAGCTGGGCCAGCGGCGGGATGAGCGGGAGGACGAACTGCGGCGCTACGGCGAACTGGCCGGCGAACGCGCGCGGCGGCTCCGCGAGTCCCGCAAGTCGGCCAAGGACACTGAAACCCGCCTGAGCCAGCTCGACCGCGACGAGGCCAAGCTCAATGACATCATCGTGGCTGCCGAGCGGGCCCGCGCGGCCCGGGCCAGCCGCGGCGGGGCGGCGCCGGCGGCAGGGGCCATCACCACGGCCGACATCGGCAAGCTCGACTGGCCGGTGGACGGACCGATCGTGATCACCTTCGGCCGCCAGACGCTGCCCAACGGCGCGGTGGTGCGCCGCAACGGCATCGGCATCGCGGCGACCCTGGGTACTCCGATCAAGGCCGTGGAGTCCGGCAAGGTGATTCTCTCGGGGGCCATGAGCACCTACGGCCTGTCAATCATCATTGACCACGGCAACGGGTACTACTCGTTCTATTCCCAGCTGCAGCAGGCCGCCGTGAAGTCGGGCGACACCGTGGCCAGGGGCGATGTGATCGGAACGGTCGGCGGCAAGAACAGCGATGAAGGGCCCCACCTCTACTTCGAAATCCGCGGGGCCAATGGAATCGCCCTCGATCCCGCGGAGTGGCTCAAGAAGCGGCGCTAGCGGACAGCCCTACCGGGCCCCTCGGCGGGCCCGCTCCAGGTCGCGCGCGGCCGCGGCCAGCATCTCGGCTGCATTGGGCGCCACCGGCTGGGGCAGTGTGCTCAGTCCCGCGTGGATCGTCACCCCTTCCCCACCAAGCCCGAGTTCGAGCGCCCGGCGCCAGCGGCTCACCAGTGCGCCCGCCCCGGCGCGATCGGTTTCGGGCAGCGTGATCAGGAACGCTGTCCGTCCTGACCGCGCGACGAAATCGGGCGCCCGGAGCACGTTGCGCAGCACCTCCGCGGTCGCGGCCATGAGTCGCTCCATCCACGCCTCGCCCAGTTGGGCGGCCCGGGTCTCGACACCGGAAATTTCGGCGTGCAGCAGCACCAGGCTCAGCGAATAGCGGGTGGCTCTGGCCACCTCTTCTTCCAGGCGGGCCATGAACCGGGCTGGGGTGAGCAGCCCCGGCAATGATTCGGGCGCCGGCGGCTCGGCAATCCGCAGCTGGCGGCGGGCCAGGGCGCCTGCGACGCGGGCCACGACTTCCTCGAGCGGCGCCGCAGGCCCGACGGCATCGTCGGCTCCGGCCCGCAGCGCGGCGGTTACGGCGGTCGGGGCAGCATCGGCAATCAGCACCAGGCGGGGCACCGGGCGCCATCCCGCCCGCGCCGCCAGCTGCTGGAGGAGTTCGGCCAGTGCCCAGTCGACCGTCCCCCAGACGATCAGCACCAGGTCAGGGGGAGGCGCGGGCCGGGCCTGATCCTGAGTACCTTCGGGGACATCGGCGAGCCGGTGGCCGGCACGGGCCAGGGCTCGCTCCAGACCCGCGGGACGAAGGGCCGGATCGCCGAGCAGCTGAATACGGCCCGCCGGTTGATCGGACATTCCAGGAGGAGTCGACTGATGGGAGAGCGGATCCGCCAACATGCTGACCTGCTTGGTGCTCATGTCTCGACCCAGGGTGGCGTGCAGAACGGGCCCGAACGAGGCACGGACATCCGCGCGACCGCGATCCAGATCTTCACCAAGACCCCGAATCAGTGGCGCGAGCCGAAGCTCGAATCCTCGACCTGCGAGCGGTTCAAGGCGGAAATGGAGAAAGCCGGCCTCAAGGCCGTGGTGTCACACGATTCCTACCTCATCAATCTAGCGTCACCCGACGCCGTACTGAATGCGCGCTCGGTGGAGTCCTTTACCCAGGAGCTGGCCCGCTGCGAGGCGCTGGGGATCCCCGGCGTGGTTTCCCATCCCGGGAACTTCATCGACGACCGGGAAGCAGGCCTCCACCGCAATGCAGTGGGATATACGGCCTGCCTCAAGGCCGTGCCGGGCAAGGTGATGGTGCTGATGGAGACCACCGCCGGGACCGGCACCGCGCTGGGCAGCACCTTCGAGGAACTGGCGCGCCTGAGGGAGCTCATTCCCGCGCCGCATCGCGACCGGATCGGATTCTGTGCCGACACCTGTCACCTCTATTCGGCCGGCTACAACCTGGTCAAGGATTTCGACGCCGTCTGGTCGCACTGGGACAAGGTGATCGGCCTCGAGCACCTGCGCTGCCTCCACCTCAACGACTCGAAGACTCCCTTCGACAGCCGCCGGGACCGCCACGAGCTGATCGCGGAGGGCTCGCTCGGCGCCGAGCCGTTCCGGCGGATCATGCGGGACCCGCGGTTTGCCGGCGTTCCGAAGATTCTCGAGACTCCCAAGGGAGACGACGGCGTCACTCTCGACCGCAAGATGATGCAGCGGCTCCGGGGCTACGCCCGGGTCCGTTGACCGACTCCTGCCTGCCACGGCATCTTCTCCCCATGCGCCTCCCCCTGCTTGCCCTGACCCTCCTGGCTGCCGCCACGGCCTGCTCGGACGACACGGCCGTCGACCGCTCCGACCGGTACGACTGGGCCATCGTGGAGGGCACCGACACCCTCACCTTCCACTGGCTCACGTCGGAGCTGCCGGTGAAGATCTGGACGGAGGACAGTGCCAATCTCCCCGCGCATGTCGATCGCGCCATGGCGCTCTGGGAGAGCACATTGAGCAGTGGAAGCTTCCGGGGCGTCAGCACCGCCGACAGTACGACGGCCCGGGTCATCGTACGGCTCGCGCCCATCGCTGCGGCAGCACCGGCGCGCCTCGAGCGCGGCCCGGGGCCCTCCTGCCAGGGTGAGACGGTGATCGATACCGTGGCCAACCGGTTCCAGCTGCGGGTGCCTATTCGCATAAATATCGAGATCATCGGGGGCAGTGACGACAGCATCCAGGCGTGCCTGCGCCGGGTCGCGGCACATGAGCTGGGCCACAGCCTCGGCCTCTTCCAGCACAGCCCCGATGCGAAGGACCTGATGTACACCTTCCCCGCCGTGGACGCCCCATCGGCGCGCGATGCCAATACCGTGATCACCCTGTACTCGATGGCTCGCGACATGGTGCCCACGGCCGCTCCGGCGGCCACGCCACCCCGCTGAACTGCATATCTATGCGGGTGCACCCGCCCGGTTGATCCGGGGCCGCCGCCTGCCGATCTTTCCTGCTTGGCGTCTTCGGGAAATTGACGCCCACAGCGACTCCATCGGGCGCCGGCGCGCCAGGGATCCATGACCACCACGACCACGGCCGACTCCTTCACCCTTCCCGGTCTCAAACCCCGGCGGATCCATCGCAGCCTGCCGCCGGCCGCCCTGTTCGAGGAGGCGGTGCGCCGCGGTGAAGGCAAGGCGACCAATCATGGCGCATTTTCGGCCGTTACCAGCCCCCACACCGGCCGCTCCCCCAACGACAAGTTCGTGGTCGATGAACCGGGCTGCTCCGCCCACATCTGGTGGGAGAAGAACGGCAAGATGGCGCCCGCCGCGTTCGACCGGCTGCACCAGGACGTGGTGGCGCACCTCGAGGGCCAGGAGGTCTTCGTCCAGGATCTCTTCGGCGGCGCCGATCCCGCCTACCGCCTGCCGGTCCGGTTCGTCACTCCGAATGCGTGGCACGCGCTCTTCGTCAACAACATGTTCATCCGGCCCGGCGCGGCGGACCTGGCGGGCTTCACGCCCGGCTTCACCGTGCTGCATGCGCCGGAGCTGCAGGCCGATCCCGCCCGGCACGGCACCCGGTCCGGCACCTTCATCGCGATCCATTTCAGCCAGCGGCTGGTGCTGATCGGCGGCACCCGCTACGCCGGCGAGATGAAGAAGTCGATCTTCACCGTCCTCAACTACCTGCTCCCCGAGCGCGGCGTATTCCCGATGCACTGCTCGGCGAATATCGGCCCCGGCGGGGACACCGCGGTGTTCTTCGGCCTGTCCGGCACCGGCAAGACCACCCTCTCCGCCGATCCCTCGCGTGGCCTCATCGGGGATGACGAGCACGGCTGGAGCGACCAGGGCGTGTTCAATTTCGAGGGCGGCTGCTACGCCAAGATCATCCGGCTCAGCAAGGAGGGTGAGCCCGAGATCTACGCCGCGTCCCAGACGTTCGGCTCCGTGATCGAGAATGCGGTGGTCGACCCGGTGACACGGATCGTGGACTACGACAGCCAGGCCATCACCGAGAACACCCGGGTCTGCTACCCGATCGAGTACATCCCCAACCACGTCCCCAGCGGTCGCGGTGGCCAGCCGAAGAACATTGTCTTCCTGACCGCCGACGCCTTCGGGGTGCTTCCGCCGATCGCGCGGCTCACGGCCGAGCAGGCGATGTACCATTTTCTGTCGGGATACACGGCCAAGGTCGCGGGCACCGAGCGGGGGGTCACGGAGCCGACGGCGACGTTCTCCTCCTGCTTCGGCGCGCCGTTCCTGCCGCGTCATCCCAGCGCCTACGCCAAGCTCCTCGGCGAGCGCATCGGCAGCACCAAGGCGCGTGTGTGGCTGGTGAACACCGGCTGGACCGGCGGGCCCTACGGCACCGGCAGGCGGATGAAGCTGGCCTACACCCGCTCCATGCTCCGTTCGGCGCTGTCCGGCCAGCTGGACCGGGCCGAGGTCCGCGTCGACCCCACGTTCGGATTCGAGGTGCCGCTCGTGGTGCCCGATGTGCCCGGCAATCTGCTCGATCCCCGCGGCACCTGGCCCGACAAGGCAGCCTACGACGCGCAGGCCAGGAAGCTGGCCCAGATGTTCCGGACCAACTTCGAACAGTTTGCCGCGCTCGTTCCCCAGGCGGTCAGGGACGCCGGGCCAAAGGCTTGAGCATGACCGGGCGGGGCGGAGACTTCGAGGTCGTCCGCGATCCGCTGTGGGACAACATCCGTCTGGACCCCGTGGCGGCCGGTGTGCTGGATACACCGGCCGTCCAGCGTTTGCGGTACGTGCGCCAGCTCGGGCACGCCTTCCTGGTCTATCCCGGAGCCACCCACACCCGGTTCGAGCACGCCCTCGGCGCCTACCACCTGACGCGACTGGCGCTGGCGAGCCTGGCTGAGCGCGGTGAACTCGATGCCCTGCCGGAACAGGACCGGATGGCGGCGCGGCTGGCCGCGCTGCTGCACGACATCGGGCACTACCCCTTCTCCCACGCGCTCGAAGAGGCCGGCTTTCCCCATCATGAAGGACTGGGGGTGGCCAAGCTCAATCGCGGTGAACTCGGCGAGCGCCTCGCGGCCATCGGCATCCCGGGCCTCACCGAGCGCATCGGGCACCTCATCACCGGACAGAGCCCCAGTCCGCTGCGCGGCCTGATCTCGGGATCGCTCGACCTCGACAAGATCGACTACCTGAGCCGGGACGCCCGGATGTGTGGCGTGCCCTATGGTGCGGTGGACGTGGACCGCCTGCTCGCCAGCCTCACGCTGGTGGAGGTATCGGCGGGACGGATCGAAGTCGGCGTGCTCGAAAAAGGGGTGAGCGCGCTCGAGTCGCTGCTGTTCGCCAAGTACCAGATGTTCAGGAACGTCTACTGGCATCACGCCGTCCGGTCGGCCACCTGCATGTTCAAGCGGGCGGTGCGCGCCGCGGCGCGGCGCGGCACCCTGCCGTTCGAGTCGCTGGCCGAAGGCACGGACGACTGGCTGCTGGAGTGGCTGGTCCAGGAAGACCAGGGCGGCCTGGCCCGGGCGCTCAGGGAACGGCGCCTGTTCAAGCGGGCGCTCGATCTTCCCGCCACCGAAGTTCCCGGCGAAACCCAGCCCTGGGTAACCCGGGACCCGGACCTGGTTGAACAGGTCGAGGATGCACTGGCGCCGGCGCTCGGACTCCGTCCAGGCCAACTCCTGATCGATTTCCCGGGTAATCCCACCATGCTGGCGGTGGATCTTCCCCTGGTGACACGGAGCGGCATGGTCGAGCGGCTGACGAACGCCGGTCGCTCGGGCCAGTTCGGGCTGCCCCGGGTGGCCGAGGAGCTCTATCAGAGTGCGCGGCGCTTCCGTCTGTTCGTCGCCGCGCCGCCGATGGGCACCGTTGAGCGCCTCCTCCCTGCCATGACGCTGCCAGCCGAGGAAGTCCGCCGCCGGCTGGCGGCAGCGGAACCACTGGTCTGACTCCTTTCCCTGCCACAGACGTGCTCCACGATATGTTTGACTGGTCGACAGCTCACGGATCCCGGAGTTCCCGCTCCCCGCTCCCTGCTCCCCGCTCCCTCGCGCTTCTCGCCGTCCTCTGCCTCGGCTTGCCTGCCGCGCCCCCGCTTCTGGCCCAGACCGTCGCCCGGGCTCCGCACGTCACCGTCTCACTCATTCCCGAACGCCTGGATCTCGCGGCGGGAGGGGCGACCCGGCTGGCGATCCGCTTCGATATCGAGGCCGGTTACCACCTCTATTTCGCCTATCCCGGCCAGAGCGGCGTGGGGACCAGGTTCGCCTGGCAGCTCCCCGCGGGGGTGACCGTCGATTCGATCGAGTGGCCGGTGCCCGAGCGGCTGGTAACGGAGGGACTGGTCACCCAGGTCTATCAGACCGGCTTCGTCGTGCTCACCGCGGTTCACGCCGCGGCTTCGACGGGTGGTGCGCACCTCGCGGTCAAGATCAGCTGGGGCGTCTGCCGGATTCAGTGCACCGCCGATGACGAGATGCTGCGCCTTTCCCTTCCTGCCGGAACCGGGCGGCCGAACCCCGAATGGAAGAGTGCGGCTTCCGCGTTGCACCGCCTCGCGGCGCCGGTTCCGGGTCTCAGCGTAGCCGTGATCCGCCAGGGTTCGAGTATCGCCCTTCGACTCACGCCGTCAGCCGCGGTGCCGAAGGGCGCGCATCTGCTGACCTTCTTCCCGCTCGACGGCACGGCCCTCGATACCTGCATCGTCGCCCCGCCGAGGATGGCGGGGGCGGGCATCGAATTGCTGCTTGGGCCGGTGAATGAAGGGGCCAAACATCTTCGCGGGATTCTGTCGGGCTGGCCGGCAGGGAGTGGTCCGCCGGGCGTGCCGGTGGACGTCCCGATCGGCGGGTAGCTACTGCGGTCTACTCGTGGCGCATGGCCTCGACGGGGGATAGCCGGGCGGCCCGGAGTGCTGGGTAGATGCCGAACGCGACGCCAACCACGATCGCGGACAGGCCCGCGACGGCGAGGGTGTTCCAGCTGAATGCGGCGTAGATTCTCGCCGAAGTGTGGGCCCGGATCAGCGCGGTGATGCCGAACGCACCCGCCCAGCCCAGCAGCAGTCCCAGCAAGCTTCCGGTTCCCGCGATCGCCACCGATTCGGCCAGGAACTGGGCCAGCACGTCTCGTGACCTGGCGCCGGCCGCTTTACGGATCCCGATTTCCCGGGTCCGCTCGGTAACCGCGGCGAGCAGCACGTTCATGATGCCGATCCCGCCCACCAGCAGTGCGATTCCGGTGATCGCGCCCATCGAGAGCTTGAACACCAGCATCCCCTGGCGCAACTGACCGAGGCGCTCCTGCTGGGTATGGATGCGCACCTTGTCCTTCCAGTGTTCGCCCAGCCGGACCGCCATCCAGCGCTCGAGGCCACTCCGCACCGAATCCACGGTTTCGATCCGGCTGGCCTGCAGCACGAGCGTCGGCGCCCGCGGGCGGGGGGTCGGGGCCAGCGCATCGCCCGCGGCTTCGAGCGGCAGCACCACCGTGCCGATCACTTCCTCGAACCGGGGCCGGCGCGTCACCCCGATCACGGTCCGCCGCCGGCCGCGAATGCCTACGTCCCGGCCCAGCGCCGCCTGGGCGCCGCCGAGGCGGCGCGCCAGCCCCCACGATACGACGGCCACGGGCGCATTCTGCCGCGCCTCGTCGCGGGTGAACACCCGGCCCGCGGACAGGGCCGGGGCCATCGCATCCGAGTCAGCGACCAGGGTGAGCCGGATCAGCGTCGAATCACCGGGCTGACCCTCCAGCGCGAGCGGCGAGATTCCGTTGAGCGTCAGCTCCGCGCCAGCCGTTCCGGGAATCCGGGCACGGAGCGATTCCGCATCGGCGCGCGTGAGCACCAGGTAGTCATCCAGCTGGTAGGCCTGCCCGTCGATGATCTGTGCGGTGCGCGGTTCGATGGTGACGGTCTGGATATCCGTGGTTCCCGCGACCTGGTCGCGGGCAAAGGCCTCGAGGCCGTCCCCCAGCGACAGGATGGCGACCAGTGAGGCGGAGCCGATGACGATGCCGAGAGTGGAGAGTAGAGTCCGGAACGGATTGGCCCGCAGAGATTCGAGGCCAATGGCGATGGAGGCGCGACCCCGCATGGGCGCCGAGTACGGAAGAGTCGGGAGGGTGGTTTCAGGCCGGCGGCGCTAGCCCGCCCTGGACGCCGCCGCGTGCTCGCCGGTCGTGGACTCCGCCCCGTCGATGTGGACCACGATGGCGGTGATGTTGTCGAGGCCGCCGCGCCGGTTGGCCTCGTTGATCATCCGGTCGACCGCATGCTGCGGATCGGCCTCGGCGGTAATGATGGCGGTGAGCTGCTCGTCTTCCAGCATCCCGGTCAGCCCGTCGGATGCCAGCAGAATCGTGTCCCCCGTGCGGAGTGCGCCGAAGTAGAGATCGGGCACCACGTCGCTGTTGGCTCCGATGCAGCGGGTGATCACGTTGCTGTAGGGGTGCACCCGGGCCTGTTCCACGGTCAGCAGGCCGAGGTCCACCTGTTCCTGCACGTAGGAATGATCCTTGGTGAGCTGGAAGAATTCGCCGTCGCGCAGGATGTAGGCCCGGCTGTCGCCCACCTGGCCAACCATGTAGCGGCCGGGAAGGAGCACCAGCGCGGTGGTAGTGGTGCCCATGCCGCGCTTGTCGTGCTCGGTCAGGGTGCGGTCGTAGATCGTCTGGTTGGCCATGATGATCGACCGCCGCATCCGCTCGCCGGCCTCGGCGTCGCTGAGCCCGCGGAGCGAGCCCAGCTCCTTGGCGATCAGCCGCACCGCCATTTCGCTGGCCACCTCACCGGCGGCGTGGCCGCCCATGCCGTCGGCGACGATGAACACACCGCGCTCGGCCAGCATGAGGTAGTTGTCTTCGTTGCCCGAACGGACAATGCCCGTGTCGGTACGGGCCGCACAGGAGAATCGCACGGCGCGCCGTTAGCGGAGGAAGAAGTAGTAGACTGCCGCCGCGGCGGCCAGAATGACCACGATCACCACGGGCCCCACCCAGGTGCTGCCTGATTTCCGCGGAGCCGACATCACCGGTCGCGCCACCGAGGGGCGCGGCGCGGGACGGGGGTTGAACGCGGGCGGCACGGGTGACGGGCGCGGAGACGGCGTTCCGCTTCCCGGAACGACCACTGCCGGACGGATCGGTCCCGGCGGAGGCGACACCGGCGCGGGCGCCGGCGGCACGTTGATGGCGCTGAGGACTTTCGTGCCACCCGGTCCCGGCCCGACATCCCCTTCCGCGGGGGGATCGAAGAGCAGGCTCACGTCCCCCAGTTTGAGCGTCGCGCCAGGACTCAGCATCGCCTCGCCGTTCACCTTCTCGCCGTCGACGAAGGATCCGTTGGTGCTGTTGAGATCGGTCAGCACCCAGACCCCTTCACGCCGCTGCAGCTTGGCGTGCGCGCTGCTCACGCTGTCGTCCGGCAGCGTCAGATCGTTGTAATCCGCCCGCCCGATGTTGATCACCGGCACCCGCACCGGCAGCCGCTTGCCCTTGAGCTGGCCGGTGCGGACGAGAATGGTCGCCAGCGGCGGTCCGTGGCTCGCCGGCGCTTCCGCCGGTGGCGCTGCGGGGGCCAG
>DATEHG010000100.1:0-5382 GCA_035279705.1 Gemmatimonadales bacterium | reverse complement strand
CGTGCCGTGGAGAGATGTAGACGCCCTCCGTCTCACTGACGACATCACTGCCGGTCACGGAGTAGGGGTGATTGGCATCCGACCTCGTCCAGATGTACCAGCCGTTGTCCGCGCCGGTCCAAAGGGTATTGGGGCCGAGCTGCATAGCTTGGCGATAGTAGGCGAAGCCACTCAGTCCTGCAGTGTCGAGCAGCGCTGGCGTCGGGAGGAGCCGCCACGATTCGAGAGCGGAGCCCGCGCGGGCCAGGAGGAACACGCTGTCCCGGTAGGTCGCGCCAGGTCCCCGGATATAGTTGAGGTTTAGAATCGTGTCGTCAGTGGTGACGGTCCCGGCGTCGAGATCGATGAAGGTGAGACCGGTGGCGGTTCCACCCATGACCGATGCCGCGCCGGTGCGGGGCCAGGCGTAGATATCCTGCTCGAGCCAGGGCTCGTACTGGTGGTAGCTCGCGTAACCCGAGATCGTGATCGGCTGAAGTGGGAAGCTGAGGCCGTCCACTACGACCTGCGGGGTGAACTCCCCGCCGACGGTGTCGGGAATCGCGGCCGACATCGTGGTATCGTCGACGCGGGTAAGCGCCAGTGAGTCGGTGCCGAGGCGCACAAAGGCGCCGTGGCCGTGGGCGCTGAAGTCTGCGGACCGGATCAGGACCGTCGACCCGGCCCAGGGATCGACAGGCGAGATACTGAACGGACCGGTCGGCGGCGGTGTGACGGCCTGCGGGGAGTCGCAGGCTGCAATGAGCGCGGCCGCCGCGAGGGCACCAGCAATGGAGTGTCGTGTCATCGGAGGGTGGCGGTAGGTTAGCCCTCGGTGCTTGGTGGCGCAACGCGGGCGGGCAGACGGACAGACGGACAGAAAAGTCGCACAACCCCCAAATCCATCAATCCATCAATCCCTCAATTCGCTTCCCCTGTTCGCCCGTCCCTCTCACCTCTCACGCCATTGCAGCCCCCTGTCACGGCAGGGTAAACCGATAGGCCTGGGTACCAGGCGGGTTGTACGCAGCCACCAGGTAGAGCGCATTGGCCGAACTGAGAGCGATGACCGCCTTGTAGCAGCCCGTATTGCACGCTGGAGCCGTCCCGGGCACCGACATCTTGCCCAGCAGGTGGAAGGTGTTGCAATCGATCACCAGGATCGACGGAAGGCCGTCGACGCGATATTCGCCGACGTAGAGCAGTGGCCGCACCGGGTCGAGTGCGACGCCGAAGACGACCTTGGCCGTACTGGTATCCCCCAGCACTGCTCCGCTCGCCGCGTTGAGCAGCAGCACGCGGCCGGTGAACTGCTGTCCTGGTGCCTGTCCGACCAGCGCCAGCAACTGGCCATCGGCGCTGAAATCGACACCGGTCGAGCGGTTCAGTTCGGTCACCGAGTAGGCCAAGGTGCCCGACGGCGCATTGAATACTGGAATGCCACCGTCGGAATTGTCGACCGTAATCGTCGCGCGGTCATGCGTTGGCGACAGGTAAGCGCCTTCGGTCTCGCTCACCGCGCCAGTCGGGATCAAGGTTTCCGTGTAGGGCTGAGTCGAATCTGTCCTGGTCAGCACCGTCCAGCCGCGGCCCCCACCTCCGATGTACAGCGCGTTCGGCCCCAGTTGCATCGCCTGACGGCAGTAACACGATAGGGGCGGGAGGATGGTATCGACCAGCGCCGCCGCCGGCAGCGGTCGCCACGCCTCGAGCGAGCCCCCTTCGGGGGCGAGCAGGAAGACGCTGTCCCTGTAGGTAGGTCCCGGACCGTGGATGGAATGCAGGTCGATGATGCTGTCTTCGGTGGTGACGGTCCCGGCGTCGAGATCGATGAAGGTGAGGCCGGTGGCGCTGCCGCCCATCACGACCGCGGGCCCAGTACGGGGCCAGGCGTAGATATCCCATGCGAGCTGGGGTTCGTACTCGCGATAACTCACATAGCCGGCAACGGTGATAGGCTGCAGCGGGAATGTGATCCCGTCCACCACAATCTGCGGTGCGAACTCTCCACCGAGAGTGTCGGGAATCGTGACCGACATCGTGGTATCGTCGACTCGGGTAAGCGGCAGTGAGTCGGTGCCAAGCCAGACGAAAGCGCCGTGGCCGTGGGCGCTGAAGTCGGCGGACCGGATCAGGACCGTCGACCCGGCCCACGGGTTGGTGGACGAGATGGTGTACGGACCGGTGGGCGCCGGGGTAACGGCCTGCGGGGAGTCACAGGCTCCGATGAGCACGGCCGCCGCGAGGGCACCGGCAATGGAGTGTCGGGTCATGGGGGTGTGCCGCAACGCTAGCTCTCGGTGATTGGGGGCGCAATGCGGGCAATCGGGCAGCAAGGTCGCCCAACCCCAAATCCATCAATCCATCAATCCCTCAATAGCTCGTACCGGCTCCCAGTTCGCCGCAATCCGGACTTGAAGTCAGCTTATGGCTTATGGCTTAAGGCTTAAGGCTGTCGGCCGCCGGCTCCCACGCCACAATGCGTCCCGCCACCGCACTTGCCGCCGTCGTATACGGACTCGCGAGGTAGACCTGCCCCGGCCCTGATCGCCCCGGAAAGTTCCGGTTGATCGCGCTGATGGTGACGGTATCGGCGCGATGGCTCACGCCCGGTCCCGCGTTGATGCAGGCACCGCATCCCGGCTCCAGCACTTCCGCCCCCACGCTCCTGAACAGCTCGAGATAGCCTTTCGCCTCGGCGTAGCGCCGGACCTCCTGGCTTCCCATCTGAATGAGGAAGCGCACCTCCGGATGCACCCTGGTGCCGGCCCGCGCCGCCGCCTCGAGCACCGCGGCGTACATATCCATGTCTTCCTTCTTGCCGGCCGTACAACTCCCCGCGTAGGCGATGTCGATGCGAACCGGTGCTCCGAGCTCGGTGATCGGACGGCCATTGCCGGGATCACCGGGGAGCGCGACCAGCGGCTCGAGGCTCCCGGCGTCGATCTCGATGATCCGCTCGTACTCGGCGCCGGGGTCCCCGCTCAGGCCCGCCATCAGCCGCCGTGCCTCGGCGCGATCGAGCCCCCGCTCCCGCAGCAGGAATTCGACCACCTTCTCGTCCGGTGCGACGATCCCGCTGAACGCCCCCACTTCGGCCGCCATGTTGGTCATGGTGGCGCGCTCATCGATCGACAGCTCCGCCACCGCGGGGCCGGTGTACTCCACCACCCGGCCGATCGCGCCCCCGTCCTTCACGACCGGATGCCGGAGGATCTGCAGCATGAAATCCTTGGCGGTGACGTTGGCGGGCTTGCGACCGTGAAGCCGGATCAGCACCGTGCGCGGGACCGTGATGCGGACATCGCGGGTGAGCCACGCATTGGCCAGCGCCGTCGTCCCGATGCCGAAGGCGAGGCAGCCGAGGGCGCCGCTGTGCGGAGTGTGGCTGTCGCTGCCGACGACGACCTGCCCCGGAAGGGCATGCGCCTCGAGGATGCGGGAGTGGCAGATCGCTTCCGAGCCGCGGCCGGTCTCGCCATACAGGCGGATCCCCTGCTCGGCGGCGAACTCCTCCTGCGCTCGTTTGAGGTCGAGAGCGAGATCGAGAAGACCGTCTCCCCTGCCGGCGTCACCCAGGGCCTGGTCGAGAAAGGTGAGGTGATCACGAAAGAGGAACACCGAACCCGGATCGGAGACGCGCGCCTCGGCACCGAAATGCTCGCGCCAGAGCATCGCAGCCATCGGTGTGACGTACTCGTGGCTGAAGCGGATGTCGGTCCGGACGAATCCTTCCTCGCCCGGTCGCACGAAGGGCACCCCATCATCGCCGCCTCCGCCGCGCACCCAGTGACGGGCGATGATCTTCTCGGCCAGCGTCATCGGCCGGGGGGTGGAGTCGGGCGCCGGCACCACGACACCTCCCGCCCGGCGCGCCTTGCTGTACGGCAGCAGCCCTCCAGCCTCGATGATGTCGCGGCTGATGGGGCCTTCCCCCCGCGTCAGCTCGTCGAGCGATATCGCCTCGCCTCGTCGGATCCGCTCGATCAGTGTGAAGTCCGTGCTGGTGAGAATGCCAAGGTGCTGGCAATTCTCTCGGTAGATGCGCTCGTGGCTGCGGGCGATGACCAGCCGGATTCCCGCCGCCAGCTCGGCAAAGGGAGACTGCTCCCGGCTCGAGCCCTTGCCGCGGCGCCTGCCGCTGACCGAGACCGCGAACCCGCCTGCCTGTACCGCCCCCGCCTCGACGGGGAACGCGTCGCCGGCGCGGAATCCGAGATAGGCGAATTGGCCGAGCGTCCGGTCGTGATGAAAACAGCAGTGGGCCGGGGTGATTTCGTCGGTGGAAATGTCGTCGCGGAGCGGGAGGGCATCCGACCAGGGGATGTCCTCCCCGGTCAGCTGGCGGCGCATCAGCCCGGCGTCATCCACGAGCAGGATCACTCGGCCGGATAGCAAGAGCGGGGACGACGATGGCGGGATCACGGAGAGAATCTACCCGTTTGAGGCGCCGACTCGGCGGGCTACCATTCGGGCATGTCGAGCCCCAGCACCCGGCTGCTCAAGCGCCTGCTCGTAGCGGGCCTTTCGGTGCTGCTGCTCTGGGTGGCCTGGGACACGACTCATCAGAACGGGCCCCGGCACCAGGCCGAATGGCTGCAGGCGGACGACATCACCTTGCGCACCGTCCGCGCCGGGCGGGGCGACACCACGCTCCTCCTCCTCCACGGCTACGGCGAATCGGTGATGGCCTGGCGGGCCACCTTCGATCTGCTGGCGACCCGCTACCGCGTCATCGCCGTGGACCTGCCCGGGCTGGCCCTGAGCGACAAGCCGGACGCCCCGTACGACCTGGCGTCCTATCAGCGCCGGCTGGGAGATTTCCTCCGCCGGTGGACAGCCGGACCGGTCGTGGCGGTCGGTCACTCGATGGGTGGCGAGCTGGCCGCGGCGCTGGCGCTCGATCATCCGGACCGCGTCGTCGCGGCGGTCCTGATCGCACCGGCAGGCTTCGGGCTGAGTCCGATCGTGTCGGATGCCAAGGATCTGCATTCCGATCTCAGCGGTTGGGTGGCCACCATCCTCTCGAGTGCGCTGCCGCCACAGGATCCCGCCTGGCTGGGCGAATCTCCGGATCGAGCCGCCTACGTACCGGCGTCGGATCCCGATTATCGCGCCTCGGCGCAGCGGATTCTGGCGGATTTCAATTTCGAAGCACTGCGCGACTCGTTTGCCCTGATCCGCCAGCCGGTACTCCTGATCTGGGGCCGGCAGGACCCGACCATTCCATTCGAGATCGGTGAAAGCCTGGCGACCCGGCTTCCCTGCCGCCGCTTCGTACCGCTGGACAACGTCCTGCACCGCCCGCATCAGACCAACCCCGATACCGTGCTGGCGGAAATCGACCGATTCCTGGCCCACCCCGCGTGCGAGCCGCTATAGCCGGTCGTCAATCCCCCCATC
>DATEHG010000099.1:0-20142 GCA_035279705.1 Gemmatimonadales bacterium | reverse complement strand
CCCTCCCTGCACCGCGGGCTTGGCCCCGGGCGCCGCCGGGCGTGCCATGACCTTGTCGATCGCGGCAAGTTCCTTGTCCCAGTCGCGGTCCGCGCTCACGTAGGATCCCTCGTCAGGCCGTAGCGTTCGATCTTCTTGTAGAGATTGCTGCGCGGCATCTTCAGCAAGCGGGCGGTTTCGGCCAC
Organism: Gemmatimonadales bacterium; assembly: GCA_035279705.1. GTDB lineage: Bacteria > Gemmatimonadota > Gemmatimonadetes > Gemmatimonadales > GWC2-71-9 > DATEHG01. The sequence goes on along the minus strand of DATEHG010000099.1, from coordinate 19,957 downwards.
GTTCCAGTCGTGTTCCCGGAGCTTGGCCTCGAGGAACGAGCGCTCGGCGTCTTCCTTGAAATCGGCAAAGGTGTCGCCCTCGGCCCCGAACTCCGTCACGTCGCCCGGCGCGGGCGCGGCCTTCCCGGCAAACCGGGCCACATCCGCTGCGGTGATCGTCCGGCCCTGGGCCAGGATCAGCATCCGCTCGACGATGTTGCGGAGTTCACGGACGTTCCCGGGCCAGGCGCGCTCCCGCAGCCGTTCCAGCGCCTCCGCCTCGAAGGCACGATTGGGAATGCCGGCGCTTTCGGCCAGCCGTTCGCTGAAGCAGGCCACGAGGTCGGGAATATCCTCGCGCCGTTCCGCGAGTGACGGCACCTGGATCGGCACCACATTGAGGCGATAGTAGAGATCCTCGCGGAACCGCCCGGCCGCGATCTCCTGGTCCAGCTTCTTGTTGGTGGCGGCCAGGACCCGCACGTCCACTTCGATCGGTTTGCTCCCGCCCACCCTGGTGATGACTCCCTCCTGCAGCGCGCGCAGCACCTTGGCCTGCGCGGACAGGGTCATATCACCGATTTCATCGAGGAAGAGGGTGCCGCCGTCCGCCTGCTCGAACTTGCCGGCCCGGTCGCCCGCCGCGCCGGTGAACGACCCCTTCATGTGCCCGAAGAGCTCGCTCTCGATCAACTCGGAGGGAATCGCGGCGCAATTCACCTCGACGAACGCCGCCGACTTCCGGGCCGAATGCTGGTGAAGTGCGCGGGCGACCAGCTCCTTGCCCGTGCCGTTTTCCCCTGTGATCAGGACACGCGCTTGGGTAGGCCCCACCCGCTCGATCAGCTCCAGCACGGCGTGGAGGGCCCGGCTGCGGCCGGCCATGCCGTAACGGGTGTCCACCACACTCTTCAACTTCTCGTTCTGGGTGGCGAGGGCCACCTGGGCGAGCGCATTGCGCAGCGTGATGAGCAGCCGATCGGTATCCAGCGGCTTTTCCAGGAAGTCGAACGCCCCCCGGTGCGTGGCGGTGACCGCCGTCGCGATCGTGCCGTGACCGCTGATCATGACCACGAGCGCCCTCGGGTCCAGATCGCGAAGGCGGGCGAGGGTTTCGAGACCGTCGAGCCCCGCCATCTTCACGTCCAGCAGCACGAGGTGTGGCCGGAAGCTGCCGTACAGCTCGAGGCCATCGGGGCCGGAACCGGCGCCCTTGACCTGGTACCCTTCGTACTCGAGGACCTGGCGCAGCGCCTCGCGGATACCAGTCTCGTCGTCGATGACGAGGATGCGGTGGCTGCTCATGGCTTCGCGGGGGCGCGGGGGGGCAGCGGGGCAGCAGCGCCTGTGGCGGCGAGCACCGGAAGCTCTGACAACAGCCCGCCGCGGCGATAGCCACGCGGATCACGCTCGACCATCGCGAACCCCAGGGTCACGAACGCTCGCTCGATGGCGGGCCACGCCCCGTCCAGCACCGCAAACTGATCGGGGTTGACCTCGATCCGGGCTTGCTCGCCATGATGACGCACCCGCAGGTCTCCGGTGATCCCGAGGCGGCGCAGCAGCGCTTCCCCCTCTTCGACCTGCTTCAGCCGATCGGGCGTGACCGCGAGGCCGTACCGGATCCGGCTGGAGAGGCAGGGCGACGCCGGCGCATCCCAGGCAGGAATTCCCAGTTCCCGCGCGACCGAGCGCACGACAGCCTTGCTCCAGCCCAGCTCCGCCAGCGGCGAGCGCACCTCCTGCTCGGCCGCGGCCCTGAGGCCCGGGCGGTGTTCGCCGAGGTCGTCGGCGTTGGTGCCGTCGAGAATCGTGGGGATCCCGCGCTCCCGCGCTACCCGGTGCAGCTGGTGCCACAGCTCCGTCTTGCAGAAGTAGCAGCGGTTGGTGGGATTGGCGATGTAGGACGGGTCGTCGAGTTCGTGGGTGTCGATCTCGAGCAGCGCGATGCCGAACCGGCGCGCCGTGTCGAGCGCGTCCCGGTGCTGCGCCTCGGGATAGGAGGCGCTGCGTCCGATGACCGCCAGGAACCGCCCGTCGCCGAGCGCCTGCTGGCCGGCCACGGCAAGCACGGCGGAGTCGACCCCGCCGGAGTACCCCAGCAGCGCCGGTCCGATGCCCGCGAGATGGTGACGGAGAACCGCCAGATTGGACATGGCAGGAAACGTATAACCGCGGTGCCGTGGCGGGAACGCCGCCCTTCCCCGCTCCCCCGGAACCACTCACCTTACGCCATGGACGACGAGCGGCTGGGCGTCCGGATCACCCCGCGCCTCATCATTCCCTGGGCAGAACTGGAGTTCCGGGCCAGCCGAGCTGGGGGGCCCGGTGGTCAGCACGTGAATACCAGCAGCACGAGGATCGAAGTGGCCTGGAGCGTGGCGACGAGCCAGGTGCTGGAAGAGGACCAGCGCGCCCGACTCCGCCACCGGCTGGAGAGCCGGCTATCATCGAGAGGGGTGCTGCGCCTCGTGGCCAGCAGCCGGCGCAGTCAGTCCCAGAATAAGGAAGAGGTGATCGGCAGGCTGGCGCAGGTGGTTTCGGCGGCGCTGGTCGTACCGCGCAAGCGGGTGGCCACCAAGCCGAGCCGCGGGGCCAAGGAGGCTCGCCTCGAGGCCAAGAAGACCCGCGCGGCGACGAAGCGCCTCCGCCGACCGGTCCGGGGAGACGACTGATCGAATCTCCGGCATTCGGGCCCGTCAAATGGTTGGTCCCGGCTGCGTTGACGTTCATTTGACGGTGGTCTGCTAGAGTTGGCCCAACCTCTACCGGACCAAGTCCATGCTGGCCGACCCGATGCCGACCGACACCATCGTCACCCGACGCCAGGAAGTGATGGCCATCCTCGAGCGTCGGCGCGCCCGGAACCCGTGGATCCTTTCCTACCGGCCCGATATCCCCTTTTCCGCCCGCCGCCCGGGCCTCGAGCTGATGGTGGAGTTCGATACGGGCTGTGATGACGATCTCAACTGGGGCGGGCTGCAGGTCGATCTCAGCATGCTGCTGCGCTACCAGGTGGACATCCTGACGGAACCCACATTGCCACAGGAGCGGCGCCAGATGATGCTGGCCGACAAGCGGCCGCTCTAGCGGCCCCGCCCGGGAGGGATTCCCGTCGCCGACGGCCCACGGTATTATCACGGCCCCGAACTCAAGACGAGGCTTCCGTGCTCCACGCGCTGCTGCTCCACCTGCTCTCGTTCAGCGTCTTCGCCAGTGGAGTCATCGGCAGCGTTGCCGTCTATCTCATGTTCCGCAAGGCGGTCGCGTCCGCGCCCCCGCTTCTCCCCGGCCTGGCCCGGATGTTTCCGGTATTCGGCATCATGACATCGGCGGGCCTGCTGCTGATGATCATTTCCGGCGTACTCCTCCTCCGCAGCCGGGATTGGGCCTTCTGGGGCCAGTCGTGGCTCACCATCAAGCTGGTCCTGATCGTCCTCCTCTTCGCTAACGCCCACGCGTGGGGTCGCCCGACGGGTGCCCGCATGGCCCAGGCGCTGGTCAAGGGTGGAATGCCGCCTGCCGAGAACCCCGAGGTGCAGGGGGCCCTCAAGAGCCTGGCGCTGTTCTGGACCGTCCAGGTGATTGGTCTGGTCATCATCGTTTCGCTGGCCGTGCTCAAGCCCTGACCCGCCCAAGCCGGCCGCGGTCGAGGCTGCGATACTGGATTGCCTCACGGAGATGGGCCGGATGTATCCGGCCGGCCCCTTCGAGGTCGGCGATGGTGCGGGCAATCTTCACCACCCGGTGGCAAGCCCGTGCCGAGAGGCCAAGGCGACTGCTGGCGGCGGTGAGGAGCGTATCGCCGGCATCATCGAGTGCGCAGAAGTGGCGGAGCTCGCGCACCGGGATCTGCGCGTTGGCGTGCAACCCGGCCAGTCCGGCGAACCGCTCCTGCTGAATCCGGCGCGCCGCGTCTACCCGCTCTCGCACCACCACACTGCTCTCCTCCGCGGGCCCCGTCGAAAGATCCCGATACGCCACCGTGGGCACCGCCAGCTGGATGTCGATCCGGTCGAGCAGCGGTCCAGAGATCCGGCTCAGGTAGCGTTCGATCGCTTCCGCTGAACAGCTGCACCCTCGCACCGGATCCCCGGCATAGCCGCAGGGGCAGGGATTCATGGCGCCGACAAGGATGAACCGGGCGGGAAAGGTGAGACTGGTCGACGCGCGGGAGAGCGTCACCTGTCCATCCTCGAGCGGCTGGCGCAGGACCTCGAGGACGTTGCGGCGGAATTCCGGCAGCTCATCCAGAAAGAGCACGCCGCCGTGCGCCAGGCTGACCTCGCCGGGCCTGGGCCACGACCCTCCGCCGATCAGTCCGGCATCGCTGATGGTGTGATGCGGCGCCCGGAACGGGCGGGTGGTGGAAAGCGAGCGCCCGGGCGGAAGCAGCCCCGCCACGCTGTGGATCTTGGTGGTTTCCAGCGCCTCATCGAGCGTGAGCGCGGGCAGGATCGTCGGCAGGCGCCGGGCCAGCATCGTCTTGCCGGCACCGGGCGGCCCGAGCAGCAGCACATTGTGCCCGCCGGCAGCCGCGATCTCGAGGGCGCGCTTGGCGGCTGCCTGGCCCCGGACGTCGGCAAAGTCGGCCAGATCATCGGTGCGCCGGGCCATGATCGCCGCGAGGTCGACGGACACTGGCGCAATCGGACTGGCGCCCGTGAGATGCCCCACAAGTGCATCGAGCGTCTCAGCGCCCCGCACCTCCAGCCCCTCTACGACGGCCGCTTCACTCGCATTGGCTGAGGGAAGGAAGAGCCCCCGGAAGCCTGCCGCCCGTGCGGCGATGGCGATCGGCAAGGCACCCCGCACCGGGCGGAGATCTCCCTGCAATCCCAGCTCGCCACAGAACAGGTGGCGATCCGTGGCTTCCGGCTCCAGCTGCTCGCTGGCGACCAGGATTCCGATCGCGATGGGCAGGTCGAACGCCGAGCCCTGTTTCGGGCGATCGGCGGGGGCCAGGTTCACGGTGACGCGGCGAGGCGGAAAGGAGAATCCGGCATTGACGAGGGCGGCCCCGACCCGCTCCCTCCCTTCCTTGACCGAGGCCTGCGGCAGCCCCACCGTCGCGAAGGACGGGAGTCCGTTGGACAGATCCGTTTCGACGGCGACGACATAGGCGTCGACGCCGAGTACGGCGGCGGAGTGAATGCGAGCGAGCATCGGGCCCTCGAGAGAGATGCCCCATGCTAGGAACGCGACCAGCGGGGTTCGTCACCCTCGCGGCGCGTCACTCCGCTTCAATTACGCCTCTGGCTCGTGGAAGTGCACCCGGGGAAACCGCCCCTCGATGCTCGACTGGAACACCGCCCGGTTCTTGAAGTACGCTCCCGGATAGAGATGCAGCTCGCGGCCCAGGAGGCAGGTGGCAATGGCCACATGCAGGCGGTCGGTGTGGATCACGGCGTACTTCGCGAGCGCCAGGAAGAACGGCTCCGCGGGTGACAGGTGATTGCCCAGCTGGCTCAGATCGACATTGTTCGCGGGAATGGGTTGACCGTGCGCGCTCTCCGCGTCGGTGCGGAGGAACCACCCCTCGCCTTCTCCGCGAGGCGCGGACTGCGGCCCGAGAAAAAACGCCATGTCATGGCAGAAATGCGCCGCTGGAGCGTTGACCTGGCTCTCGAAGCGGTCCCGGCAGTACAGCCTGACACGGGGGAGGCTCACCTTGAGCTCGAAACTTGATGGCAGCACTACTACCCGCTGGAAGAGATGGCCTACCCGTTTGATCGTCCGGAACGAATGGCTCCAGAGGCTGCTCCAGGCTCCCCCTCCACCATAGATCAGCGTCCCCTTCCGCTTCCACGGCAGCCATCGCTCGGCACGGGAAACGTGCTCGATCTCGGTGAATTCGACCCCCGCCTGCTGCAGGAAACGAAGCGTGCCGGCCCGGATCAGGCCGTCACCCCAGTTGCCAAGATTGGGCAGATAGAAGACCGGGCCACCGCGACTGGTGGCCAGGAGGTTTTCACGAAGCTGGTCGAATTCGGGAGTCACCCCGGTGAAATTAGCGGGGCCAGCCGGGCGGCGCCTCGTCGAACAGCAGGATGATGGGAGCCTGCAGGTCAGCGGCGAAGATCAGCGATTCGAGCGGCATGGTGCGCTCGGTCGCCTCGCGGTCGAGCCCGACGCGGAGGCTCAGCGCCAGCCGCAGCACCGGCTGATCGAACATGGCCGGGGGCACCATGCGGGGCAGCGCCGTGGCCGACCCCTCGCGCACGACGGCCGCGACCTGCCCCGAGAGCCAGGCGGGACGATCCGCCAGACTCCGGAGCAGGCGGTAGGTGAGGGTCAGCGACTCACCCCCCAGCGTGGCGACTCCGAACACCGGAGCTTCGAACCGCCCTGTCCGCGGAAAGAGCGCCACCCCGTAATTCAGATCCGCCCCGCGACCAATGGCCATAGCCAGGGTATCGCGCAGCAACTCGTACGCGCTGTCGAGGGCCGGGGGTCGGGCGTCAGGGGTCATCGATCGCTCGGACAGGGTGATCGCCACCGACCAGTGATGCAGAACCCAGGCCGCGCCGGAACCCCCTGTTCCGGAGGAAGTTCGGGGCTGTGGCGCCCCGATTCGGGCTCGGCCGGCCCCAGCCGTGGTACGGGCGCCACGCGGGCGCGCTACATCCCTGCCCCGCAGTTGCGCCCTGTTACCAGTGGATGGAAACGCTGGTGCCCTGGCCCGGTTCGCTCGCCACGAAGATCCTGGCGCCCCAACTCGTCACCAGGCGCTGGACGATGGCCAGGCCGAGTCCCGAGCCGCTCGTGTTGGTCGAGAAGCGGGGTTCGAAAATCCGGGGCAGCAACGCCGGCGGAACACCCCTGCCGTCATCGTGGACGCGGAGCGTTTTCGGCTCGACGCCGATCCGGATCGAGCTGGCACCAGCCTCCCGGGCGTTCTCGATGAGGTTGACGAGCACTTCCTTCACCTCGTCGGCCCGCGCCGCGACCATGGCCGGGCCGTCGGCGGACACGGTGATCGCGGCGCCGCCGCCCATCGAGTACAGCGAGGCCGTGTCCCTCGCGGCCCGCGCCAGGTCAAGGCGTTCCAGTGGTGGCGCGTCGGCCGCGGGAGCGGCGAACCGGCTGAAGGCCCGCGCAATCGTGTCCAGCCGGTCGATCTCCGCCAGGATGCGGTCCGAGGTCTCGATCAGCGTGGAACCGAAGTCCGCCTCGCCCTTCTGATAGACCCGGCGCAGGTGCTGCACACCGAGCCGTATGGGTGTCAGCGGATTCTTGACCTCGTGCGCCACCTGGCGGGCCACTTCACCCCAGGCCAGCACTCGCTCCGCCCGGGCCACGTCGGTCACATCATCGAGCGCCAGGACGACGCCCCCCGCGGCCGTCTCGAGTCGCTCGAGCTGGAGCCGGCAGCGCCGCCCGGCGGCTTCGAACTCCACCGCGCTCCCCTGTGAGCCGGGCCCCGCCAGGAAACGCAGCGCCGCTTCGGCGACCGGGTACCAGGGCGAATCTGCGGCGATGGCCAGAGACCGGCCCTGCTCTGGCGCAGCGCCCAGGAGCTGGGCCGCCCTCGGATTGGCCATCAGCACCAGGCCCTCGCGATCGAGCGCGATAACACCCGATGCCACGTTGGCGAGCACCGCGGCCGTGCGGCGGCGGGCCTGATCGAGCAGGTCCTGCGAACTGCGCACGTCGGCGGCCATCCGTTCGATGGCCCCGAATACCGGTTCGAACTCCGCGGGCGGCACCGAACGTCGCTCCGGCAAGGCGCGGCCGCGCCCGATCGCGGCGGCGATGAGGCCCAGTTCTCCAACCGGCCGGCCCAGCGCCCGCGCGGCCAGCTGCGCACCCGCGACGGCCCCGGCAAGTCCGAGGAGGGTGGCGAGCAGCAGCGCGAGTCCGAGATCCATCTGACTGTCGCGCAGCCGCACTTCCCCGGGTCGTCGCAGTGTGGCCAGCAGGCCGAGTCCGCCGGGCGGCCCCGCCTGCACCACGCGATAGCCCGTGACCAGCATGGGTGCTCCGGCGGGCGTGCCGGTGGTCACCTCGATCTCATCCCTCAGCGCGATGGTGGCAAAGGCCGCGGGATCGGCCAGAGGATGGATCAGGCCAAGGTCGGTGAGCACGGCGTCGCTCGCGGCCAGCATCCGGCCGCCGCTGTAGAGCGCAAGTGTGGCATCAAGCCGCTGGCCCACATCAACGAGTCCCGCTGCTACTTCGCCCGAGGGTGCTCCCATGAGCGCGCTGACCGGCACGACCGCGTCCCGCAGGCCCTGGCGAACCAGCAGATCGCCGGCTCGCCGATACTCGGCACCGAGCTGAACCATGCCCCAGATCGAGAATCCCGCGGCAGGCACGACGAAGAACAGCGCCAGCGCGAAGGCGGTCCGGAACTGGAAGGAGCGCCGCAACCCGGCCCAACCGGCCGGAGTCCAAGCACCCACCGAGCCCCATTCGGCCATCAGCCAGACCAGCGCGAGAGCCACGGCATCGAGCAGCACCACGAGGGCGGCGCGGACCAGCAGGGCAAACGGGTCCTGCATATCCACGACCGCGTGCACGTGCCGGACACCACCCGGCAGGGCGATCCGCCGTTCACTCCGCACCGACCAGCCGTCCCGCCGCCAGTTGAGCTGGGTGCTGTCCGCTTCGAGGCCCGCCAGCGGTGGCGCGAGGGTGACTTCATAAAGCGGCGAGGCGTTGGACGGCGCCCGGAGCAGGTCCCCCAGGCGGCTGGGGGCGATGAGGCGGCTGCGCGGACCGACGGCAATGGTGAGCACGGTCGCGCTGTCGAGCCGATCGAGCAGGACGTAGTGAATGCCCGGAATGCGAAGCAACCTGACCACCCTCGGAGGAGCGCCGGCAGGAAAATTCCGCACCAGCGGCTCCATGACGACGGTCGGGAGATCGAGGGCATCCAGCGAGAGGTCCGACTTGAGTTCAGCGGCGGGCGTCCAGAGTGAAAGCCGCACGGGATACGCCTCATCACCCAGCGCGGAGCGCCGCCACAAGGCGTATAGAGCCGTGGCATTCTCCGGACGGGTTATCCCGGCGGCATCCGCCATACCGAGCAGCAGCGGCTCGGCCAGAGCGTCACCATCGCCGCCCAGGCGGCCGAGGTCGCGCTGGGCCACCTGCAGGCGGGCACGGAGTTCGGCGCCCCAGGTCACCAGAGCCGCCGCGCTGCCCGCCACCAGCGCGATGCCGACGATGGCAACCCACCGTCGCGCCGGCAGCGTGACGAGGATCAGTGCCGGGGTCCAGAGAAACGGATACCAGACCGGCCACCCCGGACGGGGAGACCAGGTCACCGTCCCCACCGCGGCCGCGACCAGGGCGATCACGACTCCCAGGACCGTAAGACGATGCGGGACTTCCGCGGAGTGGGAGCCCCGCAGCAACGCCGCGGCCAGCACGATCATGGCGGATGAAGCCATCACGAGCGCCAGCTGCCAGGTGAGCCAGAGCCGGATGGAAACGCCACCGGACGGCGGGGTGATCCCCCGGGCCAGTTCGCTCATCAGGTACGGAGCGCCGACGAGCAGCACCGCGGCGAGCGCCCAGGTGAGCGGGGTGCGCGGAATCCGCCGCCGCCAGAGGGCAACGCCGGCAACTGTGGCGGCAATCCCGGTCAAGAGCAGGGCGCCGGGCGAACCGCTCAATGGGCCGAGCGCAGTCTGGAAAAAAGTGTCGGGGGAGAACAGTCGTCCGAGGCCCATCCCGTCGGCCAGAGGGGCGCGCACCGCGACCCAGAGCGCGCCGAGAATCACGGCGAGTCGGGCCGTCGGCGATCCCGCAAGGATCAGCACAAGCATGAGCCCCGCGAGGAGCGCCCAGCCGACGACGGCCCTGGCCCGGGTCAGCGCGGCGAGCTTGGCCGCGCCCTGATCCGGGGCGAGCGGACAGACCGTGAACAGCCGCCGGGAGCCGGCGGTCGTCGGCTCCTCGTAGTCGAACGGGTCCGGACATCCACCGGCCAGGGTATCGAGCGAGAAGCGCAACCCGGCGCCGGTGCCCCGGGCAAACTCCGCGGCCAGGGACGCGGCAGCCCCATGCACGATGGGATCCGCCCAGAGCAGCACCGATCCGACCGCCGTGCGTCCGCTTGGTGCCGTGCGGCGGGTTTCCAGCACGAGCTGGTAGGGGGTTCCCGAAACGGAGAGGGAGTCGGCCGAAGCGCCGGGATATTCGAGGTGAGTGCCTGCCCAGGCCCAGGGAGTCCCGGTGGTCTCCAGCACCGCCACGCCCGAGAGCGGGCCCGAGGGCGGGACCGACTGCGCCAGCCGCACAAAGGCGTCGTCCCGCCCGCCTGATTCGGCGGCAATTCCCGCACGCGCCAGGCGATCGGCCCGCTCCAGCGCGGCGCGGAGCCGCCCGGAAAGGTCGATGGAGTCCTGGTGGATGATGGCTTCGCGGACCTCGGGCCAGTGCGACTCGATGCGGAGCAGTCGGACCTGGTAGAAGGCCTGCAGGATAGGAAGCAGCAGGAGCCAGCCGGCGACAATCTGCCGCCGTCTCGAATAGACCGTGCCCCGCACGAGAAGGATGGCCCCCGCCGCCGCGACGGCAGCCGCCGCCACGACCAGGGCGGCGCGCGGGTGACGCAGCCATTCGGCCACCACGACACTGAGCAGCAGCGCGGCGAGGCCGATCCGGTGTCTGAAAGCCATGGCACCAACTTACCCGCCGAGCCGGTTAAATTCCCGGGTACCATGAATCTGCGATTGATGCTCGGCGTGGCGCTGCTGGCCGGTGGTCTTGCACCGGCGTCCAGGGCCAGTGCCCAGACCGGTGACCAGGCCGAGTTGTCCATCAAGGTGGGTGGCAAGGAGATCGGCCACGAAAACCTCCTGATCCGGCCGGCACGGCCGGGCCGGCCGGTGGGCGACAGCCTGGTTTCGGTGGCGCGCTACCCCGAGACCAACCCCGAGCTCGTAGTCCAGGGTGTCCTGCAGCAGTCGGTCACGGGGGATCCTCTGACCTTCTCCCTCGACTTCCAGGACCGGCACCAGCCGCAGACCATCCTGGCCAGCGTGAGCCGCAACCGGGTCACGCTCCGGAGCGTGGCGCGCGGCGCGGAGGCCGCGAGGGAATTGCCGGGCGGCAAGTTGATCGTGCTGCTGGACGACAGCCTGTTCGCGACCTTTCTCCCGCTGGCGCATCTGGCCGGTGAAACTCCGCGCCAAGTCATTGCCGTCTTCCCCCGCACGGGCCGTCGCACCACCCTGATGGTTGGCCGAACGGCGCTGGCGACGGGACGGCCTGATGGGGCCATGATGGTCGTCGAGATGAGCGGGGACCCGGCGGGAAAGCTCTTTCTGGATGGCGCCGGCCGATTCGTCCGGCTGGAGATTCCGGCCAGGCAGCTGGAGGTGACCCGGCTGCCGCGTTAGGCATCCAGGTGGGGGCGGACCCCCCGAAATGAGGGACCGAATGTGCATCGTACCAAGCTGAAACTTCCTGAAACCCCCTGCCGTACCACCCGCTGTCCCAACGCCCAGACCAACAAGGAAAGCCCATGTACCGCTGGACGACCATCGCCCTGTTGACCGTGCTGCCCGTGGCCGGGCTTTCGGCTCAGAATCAGGCCACCCCCGCCCAGACGACGGGGCCCCTGTCCCTCAGCCTGGAGGAAGCCCTCTCCATTGCCAAGGCCAACAGCCCCCTGTATGCGCAATCCCTGTCGACCGCCGACCCTGCCAAGTGGGGGGTCCGGGCGGCGTACGGCGGTCTGCTTCCGGCGGTCGGGGTGAGCGGGGGGATGGGGTACACGGGTAGCGGGTCCACGAACCTCGGCGGCGGCGCGATCATCCCGACCTCGCCACAGATCGGCTCCAACTACAACCTGGGCATCACCTACAACCTGAACGGGCAGACCATCTTTGCGCCCGGCCAGAACAAGGCGACCAAGCGGGCCACCGAGCAGGAAATTGCCGGCACCGAGACCAACCTGGTGGCGGATGTGACCACCCAGTACCTCACCGTCAAGCAGGCGGATGCGCAGGTGGCCGTGCAGATCCAGCAGGTCGACCGCAACAAGATCTTCCTCGACCTGGCCAACGCCAAGATGAAGGTGGGCCAGGGCACCCTGCTCGAGGTCAAGCAGGCCGAGGTCAGCCTGGGGCAGGCGCAGGTCGAACTGCTGCGCCGCCAGCAGACCTCGAGTGAGGCGAAGCTCGAGCTGTTCCGCCGCATGGGTATTTCGGCGCCCTCGGCGCTCAACCTGCTCACCCTCACCGACAGCTTCCCCGTCGTGGAATTCAATCCGGGTGTGGACACGATCCTGGATCTGGCCGCCAAGCAGAATCCGGACCTGCAGGCCCTGCGGGAGCATCAGCGGTCGGCACAGTTCGCCCTGAAGGCGGCCAAGTCGGAGTACTTCCCTACTCTCTTCGCGCAGGCCGGGTGGAGCGGGTACACCCAGCAATTCACCGATGAGAGTCTGCTCATCAGCCAGCAGCTGTCGGGGGCGCAGGGCACCGCCGCGAACTGCAACTTCCAGAACGGCGTCATCAACGGTTTGACCTATGGTCCGGGCGGCATTCCCGGGCAGCCCAACGGCGGCCTGATCGCGGACTGCAACGCCTTTGCCGGCCTCAATCCCGGCGGCACGGCGCTCGACCCGGCGGTTCAGCAGTCCCTGATCGATAACAACCGGACCTTCCCCTTCCATTTCACCAGCCAGCCGTTCCAGGCGTCGCTCACGATTTCGCTGCCGATCTTCAACGGCTTCAGCCGCGAACTCCGGGTGTCGCAGGCCCGGCAGCAGGTCAAGGATCTGGATGAGCGGGTGCGGGCCCGCGCGCAGCTGCTGGAAACGGACGTGCGGGGACGCTATCTCCGGATCCAGACCGCCTACGAGGCGATCCCGGTGCAGTGGTCGAACGTGCTGGCGGCGCGGGAGCAGCTCAAGCTGGCCCAGGACCGCTACCGGCTGGGCAGCGGCAACGCCCTGGAAATCGCCGACGCCCAGAACGGCGTGCAGGCGGCCGAGGGTGATTACATCAACGCGATCTTCGCGTATCATCAGGCTATCGTCGCGCTGGAAGCGGCGGTGGGCCATTCGCTTCGCTAACCGAGAGGGATCAGAGCATGTCGCGTCGAATGAAGCTGGGACTGGCCAGCGTGGTTCTCATCCTCCTCGTGGGCTCGGTGGTGATGCTGTCCGCCGCCAAGAAGGGCGGCAAGCCGGTCGAGGTGAAGATGGACAAGGTGGCCGCCCGCAACCTGGTCTCGGTCGTCACGGCCAGCGGCAAGATCCGGCCCAAGACCTCGGTGGACGTGAGCTCCGACATCCAGGGGCGCATCGTCAAGATCGGGGTGAAGGAGGGCGATCTGGTCAAGAAGGGCCAGTTCCTCCTGCAGATCGATCCCGCGCAGTACGAGGCCGCGGTGTCACGCGCCAAGGCGTTCCTGGCCTCCTCGCAGGGCGACCTGATCCGGGCCAAGGCCAACATGGACCAGGCCAAGCGGGTTGCGGACCGGAACGTGGAGCTGCAGAAGACCGGCTCGAACCTGGTGGCCACCGAAACCGTGGAGAACGCCACCACGAACTATGACGTGGCGGTGGCCAACTACGCCTCGTCCAAGGCGGCAGTGGAACAGGCCCAGGCGGGGCTGACCGACGCGCAGCAGGCCCTCTCCAAGACCACCCTCGTGGCGCCGATGGACGGGCGGGTTGTCCGTCTCGCTGTTGAAACGGGTGAAGTGGCGGTCCCCGGCACCTTCTCCAAGGACGTGGGCCTGCTGATGACCATCGCCGACCTGTCGGTGATCCTGGCCAAGGTGCAGGTGGACGAAACGGACGTGGTACGGCTCCACATGGGAGATTCGGTGCAGGTGTCCATCGACGCCTTTCCCGATACCAGCTTCGTGGGCCACGTGACCAAGATCAGCAACAGCGCCCAGCTCACCTCCACCTCGACCGCGTCCGGCTCGAACGACAAGGCCGTGGATTTTGACGTCGAGATCACGCTGGCCCATCCGCCCACGGATGTGCGCCCCGATCTCTCGTCCACGGCGCGGATCGTGACGGATACCCGCACCAACGTGCTGAGCGTGCCGATCATCGCGCTCACCGTGCGGGCCAACGAGCCGGTGCCGAACGAGTCGGTCAAGCGGGACACCACCAAGAAGGCGACGGCCAAGAAGGAGTCCGAGGGGGTGTTCGTGGTGAACGACGGCGTCGCCACCTTCCGCCCGGTCAAGATCGGTATCGCGGGGGACGACTATTTCGAAATCCTCGACGGGCTCAAGCCGGGCGAGACGATCGTGAGCGGCACCTATCAGGCCATCCGCGACCTGCACGACGGGGCCAAGGTCAAGGCGCCCAAGGCGGACAGCACCAAGGGCCCGAAGATGGAGATGAAGAAGTCATGAGCGACGTCGTGATCCAGGTCCGGGACATGACCCGGGAGTACGACATGGGCGGCGAGCTGGTCCACGCCCTGCGCGGGGTGTCGATCGAAATCCGGCGCAACGAGTACGTGGCCATCATGGGCCCCTCGGGCAGCGGCAAGTCCACCCTGATGAACATGCTCGGCTGCCTCGACACGCCCACGGCGGGCGAGTACTGGCTCAACGGCCAGGAAGTCAGCCGGATGCCGGACGACGCCCTGGCCCGGGTGCGCAACAAGGAAATCGGCTTCGTCTTCCAGACCTTCAACCTGCTGCCCCGCTCCACCGCGCTGCAGAATGTCGAGCTGCCGCTGGTGTACGCGGGCGTGACGTCGAAGGAGCGGAAGAAGCGGGCCGAGGAAGCGCTGCACCGGGTCGGGCTGGGGCACCGCATGGAGCACCGGCCCAACGAGCTCTCGGGCGGGCAGCGCCAGCGGGTGGCCATCGCGCGCGGGCTGGTGAACCGTCCCTCGATCCTGCTGGCCGACGAACCGACCGGCAATCTCGACAGCACCACCAGCGATGAGATCATGGCCGTCTTCGCCGAGCTCAAGCGCCAGGGGCAGACCATCATCGTCGTCACCCACGAACCCAGCATCGCCGCCTTCGCCGAGCGCGTCATCGTGCTGCGGGACGGGCGGGTGGATTCGGACACCCTGAGCCGCAAGGCCGCCTGACATGCCGCTGTTCGAAGCGGTGCGGATGGCCCTCCGCACCATCGTCACCCAGAAGCTCAAGAGCTTCTTCTCCCTGATCGGCGTGCTGATCGGGGTGACCTTCCTGATCGCCGTCGTGTCCATCGTGCAGGGCATGAACGTGTACATGGAAGATCAGTTCGCCAACCGGCTGATCGGCCTCAACACGTTCACCCTGCGGCGCCAGCCCGGCATCAATACCGGCAACGTCACCGACGACATGTGGCGCGCCTGGCAGCGGCGGCCACGCATCACCTACGGCGATGCCGACGAGGTGGCCGCCAAGATCACCACGCCGGTGACCATGGCCAAGTGGTGCTCGGACCGGATGACCTTGACCTACAACGGCAAGATGGCCAAGGACATCGAACTGATGGGCACCGAGCCCAGCTACTTCACCATCAAGAACGTCGACATCGCGGTGGGCCGCGCCTTCACCACGCAGGAGACGAAGGCGGGGCTGCCCATCCTGGTGCTGGGCGACCTGGTGGCCGAGAAGCTCTTTCCCGGTCTCGACCCGGTGGGCAAGGAAGTGACCATCCTCGGGCTGCCCTACCGCGTCATCGGTGTCGCGGCCAAGCGGGGCAACCTGTTCGGTTTCTCGCTCGACAAGTTTGCCGTGATGCCGTTCATGGCGCCCGCCCGGCGGTACATCTGTCCGATCAACGTGCTTGACGAGCTGCAGATCAAGGCGGCTAATCCGACCCAGATGCTGGCGGCGATGGGTGAGGTGGAGTCCATCATGCGGATCCGGCGGCACCTCCGCCCCGGCCAGGAAAACAACTTCGACCTGCAGAACGCCACCGGCGCGCTCGAGGGATGGAAGGGCATCTCGCACTTCCTGTTCCTCGCGCTGCCCGGCCTGGTGTCGATCTCGCTCGTGGTCGGGGGCATCGTGATCATGAACATCATGCTGATGGCGGTCGCCGAGCGGACCCGGGAGATCGGCATCCGCAAGGCGCTGGGCGCCAAGCGGCGGGATATCCTGGCGCAGTTCGTGGTGGAGTCGGCCACGCTGTCCACGGTAGGCGCCGCCTTCGGCATCGGCACCGGTATCCTGCTCGCCTTCGTGGTGCGGGCCCTGAGTCCCCTCCCCGCCGCGGTGGCCCCATGGTCGGTCTTCCTGGGTGTCGGCCTGGGGATCGCCGTCGGGATCATTGCCGGCGTGTACCCCGCGTACCGCGCTTCGAAGCTCGATCCGATCGCGGCCCTTCGGCAAGAGTGAGGTAGCGCCATGAATTTCTCCCGAGTCTTCGAAGGCGTGGGCATCGCGCTGGATTCCCTCCGGGCCAACAAGGTCCGGGCGGCGCTCACCATCCTGGGTGTCGCCATCGGCGTCACGGTCGTGATCGCGATGGCGTCGACGATTACCGGGATCAACCGAGGGGTCTCCAAGCAGATCGAGACGCTGGGACCCAAGACCTTCTTCGTGCAGCGCTTCTTCCAGGGCGGGCTGGTCCTGAGCGACGGATCGGATGAGCTCTCCCCCTGGCGCCGCAACCCGTGGCTCAAGGTGGCGGAGGCCAAGATGCTGCAACAGCTGCCGACCGTCCGGGATGTGACGTGGCGGGAAGGCAGCAACGGTCCGGTGTCGGCGGGGGATGTCAATCTCAAGAGCGTGCAGGTGGTCGGCTTCAGCCCGAGCTGGGTGATGGTCAACGGCGGCAACATCGCCGAGGGGCGCAATTACACCGAGGCCGAGGAGGCCTCCAACGCCCTCGTGGCCGTCATCAACCAGAAGCTCGCGGAGGAGCTCTATCCCGGCCTCGACCCGATCGGCAAGCGGATCAAGGTGTACGGCCAGCCGTTCGAAGTGGTCGGGCTGTACGTGGAGCCCAAGAGCCTGTTCGGCGACGAGGACAGCCCCACGGTGACGATCCCCCACTCGACGTTCACCAAGGTGGCGGATTACTGGAAGGGGTGGATGGACATCGCGGTGAGCCCCACCGAGGCCGCCACCGTGGGCGAGGCGCAGGACGAGGTCATCTCCGCCATGCGGGCCTACCGGGGACTCAAGCCCGGCCAGGAAAACAATTTCGCCGTGGTGGGCCAGGACACAATCCTGGAGACCTGGAACAAGATCAGCAGCGGTTTCTTCCTCGTGATGCTGGCGCTTTCGGCGGTGGGGCTCATGGTGGGCGGCGTCGGTGTGGTGGCCATCATGATGATCTCGGTGACCGAGCGCACCCGCGAAATCGGCGTGCGCAAGGCGCTCGGCGCCACCCGGCGCGAGATCATGTTCCAGTTCCTCGTGGAGGCGGCGACGCTGACGCTGGTCGGCGGCATCGCGGGCATGATCCTCGGCGGCCTGATCGCGTGGGGGATCCACGCCCTGACGCCGATCCCGGCGGCCGTGCCGCTCTGGTCAGTAGTGCTGGCGCTCTTCGCGGCCACCGTCACCGGCATCTTCTTCGGACTCTACCCCGCCAGCAAGGCGAGCCGGCTGGACCCGGTCGAGGCGCTGCGTTACGAGTAGGCGGTCAGGCGGGCTGACGGGCAGGCGGGCGGACAGAGGGGGACGGGACACCGTTCCCCTTTCTCCTTTCTCCTTTCTCCTTTCCCCCTTCAGATTTCCCCGTTCCCTGTTCCCCGTTCCCTGCTACTTTCGGTCCATGCCGTACACCGAAGCCCTCCGCCTCGCCATCCAGTCCATCCTGCAGAGCAAACTCCGCAGCTTCTTTACCCTGCTCGGCATCATCGTCTCGGTGGGGTTCCTGGTGGTGGTGGTCGCCGTGATCCAGGGGATGAACGCGTACGTCAAGGAAAATGTGACCGGCGCGCTGATCGGCACCAACGCCTTCCAGGTGCGGCGCACACCGATCGCCGCGGGCCTCCTCTCCGACGACGAGATCCGCCAGCTCCAGAAGCGCCCCATCATCAGCCGCGCCGATGCCGAGGTTGTCCGGCGCGCCCTGCCGGACGCCGAAGCGGTTTCGATGCAGTCGGGGTGGCCTACGCCGCAGAGCGACGTCACCTGGCGCAACCAGACCGTGGGAGATGTGCCCATCTTTGGCGTGACCCCGCCCTACCAGGTGGTGCAGGATTACCGCTTTGCCGCCGGCGACCCGCTGGCCGATCCGGACATCGAGCAGCGTCGTCCGGTCGCGGTGCTCGGGTTCGATGTGGCGGACAAGTTGTTCGGCGATCCCGAGCACGCCATCGGCCAGAAGATCCGGGTGGCCGGACGCGAGATGACGATCAAGGCCGTCGTCGCCAAGAAAGGAAGGGTGCTGGGCCAGTCGTTCGACGCCTTCGCGCTGATTCCGATCAGCACGTTCGAGAAGATGTTCGGCCGGCGGAAGACCACCACCATCTCCGTCAAGATGGCCGAAGCCGACGAGCTGCCGGAGGCCATGAATCGCGCCGAGGAAGCCATGCGGCTGGCGCACGGGCTGCGCCCCGGCCAGGAGAACGATTTCACCGTAGACAAGGCCGACGCCCTGGTGGCATTCTGGCGCGGTCTGACCCAGGTGCTGTTCACGGTCGTGCCCGCCGTGGTCTGCATCGGCATCGTGGTGGGCGGCATCGTCATCATGAACATCATGCTGATGTCGGTCAACGAACGGACCCGGGAAATCGGGATCCGGAAATCGCTGGGCGCCACCCGGCGCGACATCCGGCGCCAGTTCCTGGTCGAAGCGGTGGTGCTGTCCACCATCGGCGGAATCCAGGGAGTGCTGGGTGGCTGGCTGCTCTCACTCCTGGTTTCCGCCGCGACGCCGCTGCCGGCGCGGATTACCGGGTGGTCCATCGCGGTCGCCCTGTGTCTCGGCGCCGGAACCGGCATCCTGTTCGGCGTCTACCCCGCCTCACGCGCCTCCCGGCTCGACCCGATCACGGCGCTGCGGGCCGAATGACCTCGGGGCCGCGATGATTCTCCGCAGTTTTGCCGAGGGCGCCAGCATCGCGCTCGACGCGCTCCGCTCCAACAAGCTGCGCAGCGGCCTCACCATTCTGGGCGTGGTGATCGGCGTGTCCACCGTGATGGCCATGGCCTCGATCGTGGACGGGATCCGGGGCCAGATCTTCAACGCCATGAACACCGCGGGCCCCAGCGCGTTCTATGTGATGCGGTTCTTCGCCCAGACGCCGCTCAATCCGGACAATCTGCCGTACGAAGTCCGGATCCGGCCCGTGGTCAATCAGGCCGACGCCAAGGCCGTCGCCGAGGTGCCGGAAATCCAGTACGCGGGACTCTGGGTCCAGCTGTTCATGAAGCTCGAGTACCAGGGCGTCTCGACGCAGCTGCTCACCGTGTACGGAGCGGATCAGCACTACATGGAAATCCTGGGGGGGACGCTGCTGCGGGGACGATTCTTTTCCCAGGCGGACCTGACGGGACGGGCCGTGGCGGTCCTGGAGGCGGAATCCGCCGACCGGGTGTTCGGGCAGATCGATCCGCTCGGCCGGGATGTGCGGCTCGGCGGCGTGGCGTTCACCGTCATCGGGATCTACCAGCGCCCTGCGAACATCTTCGAGCCTCCGGGCCAGCAGATCGGGGCGATCATTCCGTTCGAGACGGCGAAACACAACTACCACTACGACGAAACCAACGGCCTGTTCATCAGCGCCAAGGGATGGCCGGATGTGCCAGTGCCGAGAGCCAAAGACCTGGCCATCGTCGCGATTCGCAAAGAGCGCCGCCTCCGACCGGGGATTCCCAACACCTTCGATGTGATCACCCAGGACCAGATCCTCGATACCATCAGCAGCCTGACGACTGCCTTTTTCGGGGTGATGGTCGCGCTTTCCAGCGTTGCCCTGCTGGTCGGCGGCATCGGGGTGATGGCGATAATGATGGTCTCGGTCACCGACCGGACCCGCGAGATTGGCCTCCGCAAGGCGATGGGGGCCACCCGCCAGGAAATTCTCTGGCAGTTCCTGGTCGAAGCCGCGACCCTCACCCTGGTCGGCGGATTGATGGG
>DATEHG010000098.1:0-17283 GCA_035279705.1 Gemmatimonadales bacterium | reverse complement strand
GCGCGGGCGAATGCGCGCGCCTGTACACCGGGTCGCGGATCCCGGCCGGCGCGGACAGCGTCATCCGGCAGGAGGACACCGACCTGGGCCGCGAGTCGGTGCGGATCGCGAGCGACCGGGATGCGGGCCAGCACCTGCGACAGGCGGGGGAGGATCTTCACCGGGGCGACCTGGTGCTGGCCGCGGGGAGCGAACTGGGACCCGCCCAGCTCGGTTTGCTCGCGGCGGCGGGAGTTTCGCACCCCGTCATCATCCGGCGGCCTCGCGTGGCCATCCTCGCCAGCGGCGACGAGCTCGCCGAGCTCGATCAGACCGACGAGATCCTGAGCGGGCGCAAGGTGGCGAGCTCCAATACCCACTCGCTCACCGCCCTGATCCGCCGCGCCGGCGGGGAACCGGTCAATCTCGGCATCGCGAAGGATGATCCCGAGGATCTCCGGCGCCGCCTCGAGGCGGCGCTTGCCAGCGACCTCGTGATCACGAGCGCGGGGATCAGTGTCGGCGAGCACGACCACGTGAAGCGGGTCGTCGAGTCGCTCGGCGGGACGGTGGATTTCTGGCGGGTGCGGATGCGGCCGGGGGCGCCGGTCGGATTCGGCTCGATCCGCGGCGTCCCGTGGATCGGACTGCCGGGCAATCCCGTCAGCAGCATGGTCACCTTCGAGCTGTTCGCGCGGGCGGCGATCCGCCGCATGGCGGGGCGGCAGCTCCTCTGGCGGACCGCCCGGGACGTCCGGGTGACAGAGCCGGTCAAGCTTGGTCCCCGGCTGCAGCACTTCCTCCGGGTCATCGTCGCCCCGGGCACCGGAGGGCTGGAGGCCCGGTTGACCGGGCCGCAGGGTTCGGGCATCCTGAGCTCGATGGCCCGCGCCAACGCGCTGCTCATCGTGCCCGAGGATATGGCGGAACTTCCGGCCGGTGCTGCCGCCCGGGCCATCCTGCTCGACGAATCCCTGCACCAGGCGGAGCCGCCGTTCTGATGGGCGCTCATCCTCCCATCGTCTGGCTTGGCTTCACCGGGCTGGTCATTGCCCTGCTCGTGCTGGACCTCGGGGTGCTCAACCGCCGGGCCCATGTCATGACGCCCGGGGAGGCGCTGACCTGGAGCGGCGGGGTGGTGGCGCTGGCGCTGGCCTTCGGCGGTTTCCTGTTCTACCGCGAAGGCCACAAGGCCATGCTGGAGTACTATACCGGCTACCTGATCGAGCTGTCCCTCAGCGTCGACAACCTGTTCGTCTTCCTGCTCATCTTCCAGTATTTCTGCGTGCCCGGGAAGCTGCAGCCCCGGGTGCTCAAGTGGGGCATCCTGGGCGCGATCATCATGCGCGGCATCATGATCGCGGCCGGCGCCCTGCTGCTGGCCCGGTTCGAGTGGATCGTCTACGTCTTCGGCGGGATCCTGATCATCACCGGCATCCGGATGCTCCGCTCCGAGGAAATCCGGGTCGAGCCGGAGCACAACCCGCTGGTGCGGCTCGCCCGCCGGTTCATTCCGATCACGCCGGCGTACGCCGGCGACCACTTCTTCATCCGCAGCCGCGCCGGCCTCATGGCCACGCCGCTGTTCCTGGTGGTGCTGGTCGTCGAGTGGAGCGACGTCGTCTTCGCGATCGACAGCATTCCGGCCATCTTCGCGGTGACCCGCGATCCCTTCATCGTCTACAGCTCGAACGTCTTTGCCATCCTGGGACTCCGGGCGCTGTTCTTCGTGCTGGCGAGCCTGATGGACAAGTTCCGCTACCTCAAGGTCGGGGTGGCGGCGATCCTGGTATTCGTGGGGCTCAAGATGGCCCTGGGCGCGTGGGTCCACATCTCGGTGGTCATCTCGCTCGCGGTGATCATCGGCTGTATTCTTGCCTCGGTGCTGGCGTCGGCGTGGGTGGGGAGAGGGGAGGGGGAGGCGTAAGAGGTGAGAGGTGAGACGGGAAATCCAAATGCCGGTTGACATCCAGTGCTCGGCAACTGATTGAACCACGAGTCCGTCTCGTCCGCCCTGTCCGTCCTGTCCGTCCTGACCGTCTGAATGGCCGCTAGACCTGGAGCCCAATGCCCGATCTCTGGCGAGGCACCACCGCACTGATCACCGGCGCCTCCCGGGGCATCGGTGAGGCTTTCGCCGACGAGCTCTCGGCGCGGGGAACGGACCTGGTCCTGGTGGCCCGAACGGGCGCAGACCTGGAGCCGGTCGCCGCGCGGGCCCGAAGCCGCGGGGTGCGGGCCGAGGTCGTCGTGGCAGATCTGAGCCGGCCGGAGGCACCGGGGCAGATCGCCACCCGGGTGGCGGAACTGGGCCTCACGATCGACCTGCTGGTCAACAACGCCGGCGTCGGCGTCCACGGCCGGTTCGTCAGCGATCCCCCGGAACCGCACCTCAAGACCATCGATGTCAACGTGCGCGCGGTGACGGAACTCGCGGCGCGCTTCCTCCCCGGCATGGTGAACCGGCGGCGGGGCGGCCTGCTCAACGTTTCGTCCACCGCGGCATTCCAGGGGCTGGTCTGGTTGCCCGTGTACTCGGGTACCAAGGCCTACGTGCTCACCTGGAGCGAGGCCGTCTGGGCCAGCCTGCGCGGAACGGGGGTGCGCTGCTGCTGCCTGCTCCCCGGCCCCGTCGATACCGCGTTCTTCGACCGCAACGATCTCACCACCCGCCCGCCGAAGTTCCTGATGCAGTCCGCCGCGGCCGTGGCGCGGGCGGGACTCCGCGGCTACTCCGCGGACCGGAGCATGATCCACTCGAGCTGGCTCTTCGGACTGGTGGCGACCAGCGTCCGGCTGGTGCCGCGTTCGATCGCCGCGCGCGGGGGGCAGATCTATGCCCGCCGAACCTCGGGATCGTGAGAGGGAAGCTGATGCGCCCTGCCAAGAGCATCGTCGGGCTGTTGCTGCTGGCCACCGCCTGCTCACTCAGGCCTCCGGCCCACGCGCGGATCGAAGCCAACCGGAACCGGGCGGCCGGCGGCAGGATGGATGGCACCACACTGCGGATCACCCTCGAAGCGCGGCGGGGGGAGTGGCGGCCCAACGGGCCGGAAGGCACGAGCCTCTCGGTGCTCGCCTTTGGTGAAGAGGGGAAGGCGCTGCAGAACCCGGGACCGCTGATCCGGGTTCCGGCCGGCACGACGGTAAAGGCCACCGTGCGGAACTCGACGGGCTCGGCCCTGGTCGTTCACGGTTTGTACGCGAGGCCCGTTACCACGGCAGACTCGCTTGTGATCGCGCCACGGGGAGAGCAGCAGGTCGAATTCCGGCTTGAGGCGCCCGGCACCTACTACTACTGGGGCAGCACAACCAAGCAGACCATTGACGTCCGCGATGGCGATGACAGCCAGTTGTCCGGCGCCATCGTCGTCGATTCGGCGAATGCCTCACCCGATCGGGTCTTCGTGATCGGCGTGTGGTCCAGGCCCACCGACTATCCGCGACCCGGCATCGACTCGCTGCAGGAAATCATGGTCATCAACGGCGAGTCGTGGCCCAGCACCGAGCGGCTGGAGTTCACCCAGGGCGACACCGTGCACTGGCGCTGGGTCAATCCCAGCGCGAGCTCGCACCCGATGCACCTGCACGGCTTCTACTTCCAGCTGGAGGCCCGGGGCGACGAGAGCCGGGACACCCTGTATGACGAGGGTCACCGGTTCCTGGAGGTGACTGAGCTGATCCAGCCGGGCGGAACGGCAATGCTTCACTGGTCGCCGGACCGGGCCGGCAACTGGCTCTTTCACTGCCACTTCTCGTTTCACATCTCCCCTGAAGTGTCACTGCCCGGGTCGGATGAGCACGAGACTTCCATGCGGGGGATGGCGCCCAGGCGTCCCGGTGCGGCCTACTGGCATCACGGCATGGGCGGGCTGATCCTGGGCCTCACCGTGCATCCGCGCCCCGGGTATCTCCCATTGCCCTCGCCCGCCAATGCGCGCGCGATCCGGCTCCTGGTACAGTCGAAGCCACGCCAGTTCGGGAACGCCCCGGGCTACGGCTATGTGGTGCAGGCCGGAGATCATGCGCCAGCCGCGGACTCGATCAACATCCCTGGTGCTCCGCTTGTACTGACGCGCGGACAGCCCGTGCGCGTGACAATCGTCAACCATCTGACCGACGTGACCGCGGTGCACTGGCACGGCATCGAGCTCGAAAGTGCCCCCGACGGCGTGGCCGGCTGGAGCGGCATTCCGCCCAGCGTGACGCCACCGATTCAACCCGCCGACTCCTACGTGGCCGCCTTCACCCCGCCGCGGGCCGGCACTTTCATCTACCACAACCACCTCAACGAGCTCGAGCAGCAGCACCTCGGCCTCTACGGGCCGCTCATCGTGCTGGCGCCCGGCGCGCGCTGGAATCCCGACACCGACCACATCGTGCTGGTAAGCCCCGACGGCGAGTCGACCGACTCGGTCAAGGGATTCGTCAACGGCAGCCGCAACCCCGAGACCCTCAAGCTCGGGCGTGGTGTCGTGCACCGCCTGCGGCTGATCAACATCAACGGCGACTTCCGGGTCCGGTTCGCTCTCGAGCGGGGAGATTCGCTTGGCCGCTGGCGTCCCGTGGCCAAAGACGGCGCCGATCTCCCGCCGGCGCTGACCCAGTGGCGCCGAGCCGAGCTGCTCACGGGGCCGGGAGAGACGGAGGACGTCGAGATCGGTCCGGAGCCGAAAGGGGAACTCACGCTCCGGGTGTCGGCGCCCTTCGCCGATCCCGTCTGGGAAATCCCGCTCCATATCGTGGTGGAATAGCCCTCCGGTATATTCGATCTTCATGCCCTCCCGACCCGAAATCATCGTCCGGGACGATGGCGAAATCGAAGTCGTGCGCAGCGCCACCGTGCTCGAGCGGGGCAGCTGGGCGCTGTACGATTTCGCCAACACGATCTTCTCGATGAACATCATCACCCTGTTCTTCCCGGTCTGGATTGCCACGGACCTGGGGGCGGGCACGCACGGCTACGCCCTGGCCTCGAGTTTCTGCTCGCTGCTGATCATCCTGACCATGCCGGTGTTCGGCACCATCTCGGACCATCGGCAGCGACGGAAGAGCTGGGTCATCGGCCTGACGCTGCTGTGCGCCGTCGCCACCCTCGCGCTCGGCCCGATTGCCCGGAGCGGTGCGGAGACCGGTACCGTGCTGAGGCTGGCGCTCGCCGCATTCGTCGTGGCCAATTACGCGCACCAGGCCGCCCTGCCCTTCTACAATGCCATGCTGCCGGAGCTGATCCCGGCCCGCGAGCGGGGCCGGCTGTCGGGGCTGGGTACCGCGATGGGTTACATCGGCTCGATCACGGGCGTGCTGCTCATCACGCCGTTCTTCAACAATTCGCTGCCGGGAGTCGGACAACTCTCCGACAGCACGATGGCGCTGCTGCGGCGGATCCCCTTCTCGGCGGAGGCGGACCGGGTCTCGACCTTCGTGCCGACGGCATTGCTGTCGCTGGCCGCGGCGCTGCCGCTCTTCTTCTTCTGCCGCGACCACCTGGCGCTGCCGAGGGAGAAGTGGCCGACGCTTTCGTTGACCCGGCCGTTCCGGGAAATCCTCGACGCGCTCAAGGACACCCGGCGGCACCCCGGCCTTCTCCGCTTCCTGATCACGACCTACTTCTATCAGGATGCCATCGGCACGACCATCAGCTTCATGGCCATCTACACCGTGGCCGTGATGGGATTCGCGCGCGGCGCGGAAGTGAAGCTCTTCCTGATCCTCACGATCCCGTCGATCTTCGGTGCGGCGCTCATCGGCTGGCTCAGCGACCGGTTCGGCCCCAAGAGGACCATGCTGGGCGTCCTGCTGGTCTGGACCGCGACCGGGCTCGCCATCACCCTGGTGCGCTCGCAGTCCTGGTTCTGGGGGCTCGGCGCCATCCTCGGGTTCATCTTCGGCGGGGTCCGCACCACGGAGCGGCCGCTGCTGCTCAGCCTTGTGCCCGACGTCGAGGCGGGGCGGTATTTCAGCCTCCTCGTCCTCTCGGCCCGGGCGGCTGCCATCGCGGGCCCGCTCATCTGGGCGCTCGTGGTCGACGTGATCTTCAGCGATCGCCCCGCCGAATTCTCCTATCGGGTTGCCATGGGCTCGCTCACCCTGTTCATGGCCGTTGCCGCGATCCTGCTGATGCGGGTGCCGGACCGGCGGCGCTGGACCGGTCCCGCGGCTGGCCAGTCCTGAACGCCGGAGGACTCATGAACCGACCGCTCGGAGTCACCGTCATCGCGCTGCTCTCGATTCTCTCGGGCCTCGCACACCTGCTCAAGGGCCTCGTCGTGCTCGGCCTGGGTGGAGGAGCCGCGGTCCTGGTGGGAGCAGGCCACCCCGTAGCCGGCGGGGTGATCGGAGCGGTGGCCATGGTGTGGGGTATCATCGCGCTGATCGTGGCCTTTTTCGCTTTGCTCTTTGGCTGGGGAGCCTGGACTCTCAAGCCGTGGGCCTGGAGCTGGGGGGTGTTCACCGAAGTCATGACTCTTGGCTGGTCGCTGCTTGCCGTGCTGGGCTTCGGAACCCTGCGGACCCAGGG
The DNA here is from genome assembly GCA_035279705.1 of Gemmatimonadales bacterium. Classification (GTDB taxonomy): domain Bacteria; phylum Gemmatimonadota; class Gemmatimonadetes; order Gemmatimonadales; family GWC2-71-9; genus DATEHG01. Next base: position 10,784 of record DATEHG010000098.1, on the reverse strand, counting down.
GCTCAGCATCCTGATCGCCGTCGCGATCCTGCTCTATCTCTACAGTCCCGAAGTCAAACGGGCCTTCGGACGGGGCCCCGGCGCCTCTTGAAAGCGGGAAGCGGCGGTCCTATGTTGCCAGTCAGAAGCGCCAGCGACCACTCTTGACCGGGATCCAGCCGTGAGCCGCCGAATGAAGTGCTGCACGGGAAAGATTTCGAGCTCGAGGCGTGGCGCGCCGCGGTCAGTGTAACCCTTGTCGTTCACCTGATCTGGAGCCCCGCCGCAGAGAACCGGCGGGGTTTTTTTCGTCATGGATCCTGTGGAGCTGACCCGGGCGCTGGTGGCGCTCGAAACACCGACCTTCACCGAGGGCCCGGCCACCGAACTCCTTGCGGCCCGGCTGGTCGATCTCGGGTACCGGGTCGAACTGCAGCTGGTGACCGCGGGACGGCACAACCTGTATGCCTGGAGGGAACCGCCGGTCGTAGTGTTCAGCACCCACCTCGACTGCGTCCCGCCCTATGTGCCACTTCGCGAGGATGCAGAGGCCATTCACGGCCGCGGCAGCTGCGACGCGAAAGGCATCGCGGCGGCCATGGTGGCGGCAGCCGAGGAGCTGGCGGCGGGAGGGGAGCGGCGCATCGGCCTCCTCTTCCTCGTGGGCGAGGAGAATGGCAGCGACGGCGCCATGGCGGCCGAGTCGCTGACGCCGAAGGGGCGCTGGCTCATCAATGGCGAGCCGACGGAAAACCGGCTGGTCATCGGCCAGAAGGGAAGCATCCGGATGGAGCTCGAGGCCTCCGGCCAGGCGGCACACTCGGCCTACCCGGCGGAGGGGCGTTCGGCAATCGTTCCCCTGCTGGAGACCCTGGACCGGGTCCGGAAGCTCGAGTTCCCCGCCGACCCGCTGCTCGGTGAGGTGACGGTCAATATCGGGACGATCAACGGCGGTGTGGCTCCCAACGTGATCCCGCCGCACGCGTCGGCGCAGGTACTGATCCGAACCGTGGGCGAGACCAAGGAGCTCAAGCAGCGCCTTGCCGCTACCGCGGCGCCTGAGGTAAAGGTGACCTTTCCCGTCGAGCTCGCGTCGTATCGAGGCACGGCACCGCCGGGCTGGGAAACGTCCGTGGTGAGCTTCGCCAGCGATCTACCGGTGCTCGAAGGGTGGGGCGAGCGATTCCAGATGGGGCCGGGCAGCATCCGGGTGGCACATACCGACCGTGAGCACCTGCGCAAGGCGGATCTCGCCGAGGGGATACGATTGTACGTGAAGCTGGCGAGGGAGCTGATTGAGGGAGACAGGGGACAGGCAAAGGTGAACAGTGAACGGTGAACAGTGAACAGGAAACGGCTCACGGTTAACTGTTAACGGTTCACGGTCAACGTAAGTGCGGAACGCGGAACCAATACAGGAATTCAGGCATGTCTCCAAAGATTCCAGTTGCCATCCTTGGCGCTACGGGCACGGTCGGACAGAAATTCGTCCGCCTGCTCGCCGAGCATCCGTGGTTCGAGATTGCCGCGGTGGCGGCGTCGGAACAGAGTGCGGGCCGCCGCTATGAAGAGGCGGTGCATTGGCGGGAACCGGTGCCCATTCCTCCCGCCGTGGCGGGAATGATCGTGGGACGCACGGCTCCCCCCCTGCCCGGCCGGATCGTCTTCTCGGCCCTGGATTCGTCAGTCGCCGAGCCGGTCGAGCAGGCCTTCGCGGCCGCCGGGGCCTTCGTGGTCACCAACACCCGGACTCACCGGATGGTCGCCGACGTCCCGCTGCTCATTCCGGAGATCAACCCCGATCACCTGGCCCTGCTCGAGCGCCAGCGGCGGGAGCGGGGGTGGAAGGGTGGGATCGTGGCCAATCCCAATTGCTCGACCGCGGGGCTGGTGGTGGCGGTAGCGGCGCTGCACCGCGCCTTCGGCCTGCAGAAGATCTTCGTGGCCACCATGCAGGCGGTGTCGGGGGCGGGTTATCCGGGTGTGCCGTCGCTCGACATCGTGGGCAATGTGATCCCGTTCATCAGCGGCGAAGAGGAGAAGCTCGAGACTGAACCGCTCAAGATCCTCGGCAGCCTGGACGGAGTCGGCGTGAAACCGGCCGCCATTACGATCAGCGCGCACACCAACCGGGTGCCAGTGATCGACGGGCACACCGAGGTCGTGTCGCTCGGGTTCGGGCGGCGGGTCTCACCTACGGAAGCGGTGGCCGCACTCGAGGCCTTCACACCCCCCGAGGAAATCCGGGCGCTGCCCTCCACGCCCACCCGGCTCATCGCGGTTGATTCCCTTCCCGACCGGCCGCAGCCGCGGATTGACATCGAGCGGGGCAATGGCATGACGGTGAGCGTCGGGCGGATCCGTCCCTGTCCGCTGCTTGATCTGCGCTTTGTCCTGTTGAGCCACAACACGATCCGCGGCGCCGCCGGCGCCGCCGTGCAGAACGCGGAGTTGCTGGTTGTCCGGGGTTTGGCGGGGTGATGCGGATCGCGCTGGTGGGGAGTGGCCGGATGAGCCAGGCTATCCAGGCGCTGGCGAGGGTGCGGGGTATCGACGTCGTCACGGTGGTCGAGGGGCGGGAGAACCGCGCCGGTGAGGCCCTCACGCCGGCCCGCCTCGGCCAGGCGGAGGTCGTGCTCGAGTTCACCCGCCCCGCGGTGGCGGTGGACAACCTGACCCGCCTGGCGCAGCTCGGGGCGCGAGCGGTGACGGGCACGACCGGCTGGGAAGACCGGCTGGCGGAGGTCACGGCGGCCGTCAATGCAGGAGGCGGCGCATTGCTGCATGCCGCCAACTTTTCCGTCGGGGTGCAGCTGTTTCTCCGCGGAGCCGAACGACTCGCCGCGGAGTTCCGGGGCCGCCCCGGATTCGAGGGGTACATCGTGGAGGCGCATCACCGGCACAAGCTCGATGCGCCCTCGGGCACCGCCGCACGGCTCAAGGCAGCGGCCCTGAAGGGAGACCCGGAGCGTGAATTCCCGATCACCTCGATCCGGGCCGGGGCCATTGCCGGCGTCCATTCGCTCACCTTCGACACCCCCGGCGAGAGTATCCGGTTCGAGCATACGGCGCACAGTCGTGAATGCTTCGCTGCCGGGGCGCTGGCCGCCGCCGAGTGGCTTCGAGGGCGGAGCGGGGTGTTCCGGTTCGACGAGATGCTCTTCGGGGCGGAACGATGACGCGGCTCTCGGGGTGCGGCACCGCACTGGTCACGCCGTTCACCAGTGACGGCGCGGTGGACTTCCCGGCGCTGCGTGGCCTGGTCGAGTGGCAGGTCGAGCAGGGAATCGACTTCCTCGTGCCATGCGGCAGCACGGGAGAGACCCCGACCCTCAGCGTCGAGGAGCGGCAGCAGGTCGCCAGTCTGGTCGTCGAAACGGTGGCGGGCCGGGTCCCCGTCATGGCGGGCGCCAGTCACAACTCGACAACCGAAGCAGTGAACGAGGCCCGGCGAATGTCGGCGATCGGCGCCGCCTGGCTGCTGGTCGCCTGCCCCGCCTACAATCGGCCCACACCCGACGGGCTTCTCCGGCATTTCCTGGCCATCGCGGATGCCTCGACCGTCCCCATCTGTCTCTACAACGTGCCCGGCCGCACCGCCGTCAATCTCAAGCCGGAGACCGTCCTCCGCCTGGCCGAGCATGGCAACATCATCGGGATCAAGGAATCGAGCGGGGACCTGGCACAGGTCCAGCACCTCCTGCTCGGAAGGCCGGCCGGATTCGCGGTGCTCTCCGGGGAAGACTGGATGACCCTGGCCGTGATGGCGGCCGGGGGCGACGGGCTGGTCAGTGTCGCCTCGAACGAGATCCCGGCCGAGATGACCGCGCTGGTGGCCGCCGCCGGCGCCGGGCGCCTCGACGAGGCCAGGGCTATTCTCTTTGCCGTGCTGCCGCTGCTCGAGGCCAATTTCCTGGAAACCAACCCCGCTCCGGTGAAGGCCGCGCTCGCGGCCATGGGGCGGATCAGCGATGGACTCAGGCTCCCGCTGGTTCCGCTCTCGCAAGGCAAGCGTCCGGCCCTGCATGCCGCGCTCCGGGCGGCGGGTGTCGCCCTTCGACCGGAGCTGCCATGAATCCCGATGAGCTGCGCAAGGCGATCGAACAGTACGCCGACGGGGTGCCGGCCGGTGAAGAGACCGCCGCTCTCGAAGTGTTCGGCGCGCTCAAGGCGGCGCTGAACGAAGGCAAGGTGCGAGCCGCGGAGCGCTACGGTTCGGGACACTGGTACGCCAACCGGTGGGTCAAGCAGGGGCTGCTGCTGGGATTCCGGCTGGGTCGACTCGAGCCAGCGGCCAGCGGCGGACCATTCCCGTATTTCGACAAGCACACCTATGGACTGCACCCCTTCACCGTGGCCGACGGGGTGAGAATCGTCCCCGGCGGTTCGGCGATACGCGATGGCTGTTATGTGGCGCCTGGGGTCATCTGCGTACCGCCCGTCTACATCAATGCCGGGGCCTGGGTGGACGAGGGAACGCTGGTCGACAGCCACGCGCTGGTCGGCAGTTGCGCCCAGATCGGACGCCGGGTGCATCTGTCGGCCGCAGCCCAGATCGGCGGCGTCCTGGAGCCCGCGGGCGCGCTGCCGGTGGTCATCGAGGATGACGTGCTGGTCGGAGGGAACTGCGGGGTGTATGAGGGGACCGTGGTGCGGCAACGGGCCATCCTGGCCCCGGGAACGATCCTGACCGGTGGCACCGTGGTGTTCGACCTGGTGCGGGACACGACCTATCGCCGTGCCGGGGACCAGCCGCTCGAGATTCCCGAGGGGGCCGTCGTGGTGCCCGGCGCCCGCCCGGTCCGGTCAGGCCCGGGCGAACGCGAGGGAATCCACCTCTATGCGCCGGTCATCGTGAAATACCGGGATGACAAGACCGAGACCTCGGTCCGTCTCGAGGACCTGTTGCGCTAGACCGCCACTTCCGTCCCGGTTGGGCGCGTTCCTACCTCTTGTACACCAGCCCCGGCTCTCCGCCCTGAAACAAGACCAGAGAATCCGGCGACACTTCGAAACGATCGGTCGACGCCAGCGCGGCGAGATAGACCCGTTCCAGCGTCCTGTTGCCGCTGCAGTCGAGATCCTGGCTGGTCAATGCGCCCAGCCGCAGACTGTCCCCGTTGATCGTGGCCACAGCCCCGAACTGGCCACAGCCGGCGTAGCCTGAGGCGCCGAGATCAGCCGCCAGCTTCAAGGACAGATCCAATCCGGTTGTGCTCACCACCGGGGATCTGCCGTCGAGCGTCACCAGGTGCCAGTTCACCTGGGAGAGTCCCGCGGGAACCGGTGCCTGAGGCGCGCGAAAACCCGCGCAGGCCACCGTGAGTGCCATCGCGACTGGAAGAGTCCGGGACCAGCCTGGCCGCCAAATCATTGCTCGACTCCTTTCAGGTAACCTGCGCCGTTCCGCCTGCGGGACCGGATTCATCATCCTACCGCTTATACACCGCGATCGGCGCACTGCCCTGAAACAGGGTGAGGGAGTCGCTGGTGAGGACGTACCGGTTGATCGCCGCCAGCGCCTGCAGGTACTGCTGTTCCAGCCGCGTGCTTCCCTGGCAGGCTACGCGCGTGGTTGCCAGAGGACCGAATCGGAGAGTGTCGCCATTCACCGTGTAGGTGCCGGTGAATTGATTGCACCCCGAGTAGCCGCTCACGTTCCGCTGGGAAGTCAGGTTCAGGGAAAGATCGATGCCTGTGGTACTCTGCACCGGGGACAAATCTCCCAGGGTAATGAGTCGCCAATTGACGCCAGTGAGCGCCACCTGCCCCGGCTCGACGCTGGCGGATCCATTGGCTTTGCCGGAGTGGCCGGCACAGGCCACCACCAGGGTCACCATCATGATGAGCAGTCCGCGGTTACCACGCATTGCCAGATCTCCTTCCCGAGAATCCCAGCCCGTACCACCGATGCCATAGACGCCCCGGCGCACCGGAAGCGCACAGCAACCTGTTCCCCCGTCAGCCCGCCGGGTAGAGGCGGAGCGTCAATGGCTCACTCTTGCCCGCAGCTTCTTCGATCCGCAGCCGGACCCGCCGCACCGGGGAGGGCGCAATCCGATCCAGCTTGCGGCAGCCGATCGTGGTTCCCCGGCTGAGCGTCTGCCATTCTCCGCCGTCCGACCCCTCGACCGTATACCGGGCGACCACCTGACCCCGCGCAATATTCTCGCGCAGGTCGATCACGCCAATGGGAACGCTCCGCCCGAGGTCGAAGGTGAGGACACTGCCGCTCCAGGACATCGAACGCCCCGCCGCAAGGTCTTCCCCGAACATCCGGCTGAGCGCCGCGTGCATTCCGTTGAGCCGGCCCACATCCGTGGCGTGCAGCAGCCCCTCCCGGGTGGGCGGGGCGTTGAGCAGCAATTTGGAATTCCGGCCCACCGAGGTGAAGAAGAGGTCAACCAGCTGATCCACCGATCGCACCTTGTCGTCTTCGGCGGCGTGATGGAACCAGCCGGGGCGGATCGAGGTGTCGGTCTCGCCCGGGCGCCAGACGGCACCGTTCGGGTCGCCGTGCAGGAGCGCCTCCGTGACGCCGGGCGCATCGGCACCGGGATAGGGCACCCTGGCGGGATCGACCGTCGACCAGTTCGGGTCTCCCGCCTCGCCGTGCTCGTTGCCGATCCAGCGGAGATCGGGGCCCGCATCCGAAAACATCACCGCATCCGGCTGCAGCTGGCGGACCAGCCCGAAGAACCGGGGCCAGTCATAGACCTGCTTCCGCCCGTTCGGCCCTTCGCCGTTGGCGCCGTCGAACCAGACTTCGTGGATCGGGCCGTAGTTGGTGAGGAGTTCGGTCAGCTGGTCGCAGTAGAACTGGTTGTAGCGCGCCGAGTCGCCGTAAACCGAGGCGTTCCGGTCCCAGGGTGAGCAGTAGCGTCCCGGCTTCAATCCCTCCGCTCGGCAGGCGTCGACGAATTCGCGGACCAGGTCACCGTTGCCTCCACGCCAGGGGCTGGCCGCCACCGAGTGCCGGGTGGTACGGCTGGGCCAGAGGCAGAAGCCGTCGTGGTGCTTGGCCGTGAGGATCATGGCGCGGAAGCCGGCCTGGCGGGCGCTCCTGGCCCACTGGCGGGGATCGAGCGCGGTCGGCGCGAAGCTGGCCGGGTCCTCCTGGCCGTCGCCCCATTCGCGATCGGAAAAGGTGTTGACCCCGAAATGGAGGAAGAGCGCGAGCTCGTCGCGTTGCCAGGCCAGCTGCGAGGGACTCGGGATCGGGCGCCCCGCGCGGGGGAAGGAACGGCGCAAGAGCGATTGACGGGCGAGGAGGCAGCCGCTCGCCGCGACCAGGAGGTCGCGCCGGGACAAGCCGGCTGAACCCGTCGGAACGGCGGAGCCGGGGCGATCGGAAGCGGGTATCAGGTCGGCCATTCGCAGTATGGGTATCCAGATCGGGTGGTCACGACTTGCGGGTTGCCGCATTGGCAGCCGAGAGCAATCAAACCGCGGAATCAGGCTCCACCATGCGGTGTTTCGGTTACCGCTCGAGCCTAAACGTGAGCGATATTGATTGAAGGGGGGGCCCCCACGAAGGGGACTGATCAGCCCCTCTATTGGACGACCAGTTCGCCCCGCAGCCGGAGGTCCCTGTACGAGGCCCCCACCACCAGCCGATATCGCCCGGGCTCCACCACTCTCTGCATCGAGGCATCCAGCAGGCTCAACTGCTCCGGCCCCACGGCGAACACAACCTCCCCGGTTGCCCCCGCCGCGAGATGAATTCTCCTGAATCCCTCGAGCGCCGCCACTGGGCGTGCCACGCTGGCGACAATATCGCGAAGATAGAGCTGCACCACTTCGTCCCCCGCCCTCTTGCCGGTGTTCCTCACGCGGAGCCTCACCACGGCACTGTCCCCGGCGCGGATCTCGGCGGGCTCGATCCTCAAATCGGCGTACTCAAAGGTCGTATAGCTCAAGCCGAAACCGAAGGGGAACAGCGGCAGCCCCGACAAGTCGAGGTAGTCGTCCCCGCGCCCCGTGGGCTTGTGGTCGTAGTAGAGCGGCAGTTGGCCCTCGGCGAGCGGAAAGGTCAGGGGTAATCGTCCGGCGGGGTTGGCGTCGCCAAAGAGAATATCCGCGACGGCATGCCCACCCTCCTCTCCCGGATACCAGGCATCGAGCACGCCGCGCACCCGGTCGAGCCATCCCGACATGGTGATCGCACTGCCGCCGACCAGCACGACCACCACGGGCGTGCCGGTCGCCGCGACGGCCTCGATCAGCTCTTCCTGTCGGCCCGGAAGCTTGAGAGATGCCCGATCGCGGAACTCCCCCTCCTCGATCCCGGCCACGACGATCGCCACCGAGGCTTTCCTGGCGATGGCGACGGCGCTGTCGACCTGCCGCCGCCATGCCGGCCGCACGCCGGCATCCCAGACGAGCCTGAGGCGGCCGTTCCCGACCGTCTCGAAGTACTCGAGTCGCACGTCGTACGATCGTCCGGCGACGAGCCTGACCGTGACGAGGCGCCGGCCTGCCGAGCGTTTCTGCCAGTTGTCGATGGCCAGTCGCCCGTCGAGGTAGAGACGATAGCCGTCGCTGCCCTCGACGCCGATCTGGTGTACGCCCCCCGACGGGATCTTGAGCCGGCCACTCCATCGGGCGCTGTACCAGTCGAGCGGGATGCCCTCCCCCGGCGACGAAAGGGTCCAGGCAAAACTGACCGTCGAATCGACCCGGACCAGCCGGGCACTCCCCTCCAGCCGAGGATTGTCGAAATACTCCGCGCGCAGGCCGGGTTCACCCCCCGGCGTTTGCAGCGCGGAGGAGGGGACGACGATGCAGTCAGGAGACTCGCGGCCCGGACCGGGAGCGTACTGGACCCGCGTGTTCCCGCCCAGGCGCTGCCGGATTCCCTCGAGAATCGAGACCGGTCGGATCCCCGGACCGCTGTAGCCGCCCAGCCGTCCTTCCGCCGCGTCGGAGCCGATGACGGCGACTCGCCGAATACCGGGGCTGAGCGGGAGAAGGTCCCGGTCGTTCTTGAGCAGGACGATCGACTCCCGGGCCGCTTCCCGCGCGAGCCGACGATGACCGGAGTCGCCAGCCACGACTTCCGCGCTCTCAGCCGCGACGTACGGATGTTCGAACAGCCCCAGCTGGAACTTGGCGCGCAGCACCCGGGAAACGGCCCGATCGATGACCGAGTCGGCAATGGCCCCGCTCCTGAACGCGGCCAGATAGGGGCGGTGCTGTTCCCACGACGACTGGAAAATCACGTCCAGCCCCGCCTCGAGCGCATGCCTGGCGGCCGAGGCCGTACTCGCTTCCGTCAGGTGCAGCACGGTCGCTCCGCCGGTGGCCGAGGCGTCGGAAATCACGAAGCCGGTGAACTGCCACTCCTGCCGCAGCACGTCGGTCAGCAGCCAGTGATTCTGGCTCGCCGGCGTACCGTCCACGGAGTTGTAGGCGCTCATCACCGATTGCGCCCGCCCGGCACCAATCGCGGCCTTGAACGGAGGGAAATACATCTCGTCCAGCTTGCGCCGGCTCACGTCCACCGGGTAGCTGTCCCGGCCACCCTCACCATAGTTGGCCACGAAGTGCTTCGGCGTCGCGATCACGCCGGCATCCTCCATCGCCCTGACATAGGCCACTGCCATCGCCGAGGCGAGCAGCGGGTCTTCGCCGTAGGTCTCCTCGGTCCGGCCCCAGCGGGGATCCGCGCCGAGATTGACCACGGGCGAGAGCACCTGGCGGATTCCCCGGCTCCTGCTCTCCCGCGCGATGGCGCCGGACACCCGATGCACCAGGGCGGTGTCCCACGTCGCGGCCAGCGCAATCGACTGCGGAAAGCTGGTCGCGTCGGGCCGGCCAAGGCCATGCAAGGCCTCGTCGAAGGGGATGATCGGGATGCCGAGCCTGGTGTGCTGAACGAAATAGCGCTGGATGGTGTTGACTCGCTCGGCATACGCGGTTGCACTGCTGTCCTTAAGGCCTGGCGCGATCTGGAGTCCGAACACCCCGCTGGAGTAGTCGTGCGCGGGATCGTCGAGACTCCCCGGGATCATGAAGAGCTGCCAGAACTTTTCCTCGAGCGTCATCCGGCCCAGCAGGTCTTTCACCCGCTGATCGACGGGGAGTTTCGCGTCGCGGTAAGGCGCATCGGGCGTCTGTCCGGCAGCCATGGCCGGAAGGGCCAGGGTGATCGCGAGGAAGGCGCGCGGAAGGTTCATGGCGTGAAGAGGGAATCGTAACGGCCGGTGGCCAGTTCCCGGTTGAAGCGCCGCGCGATATCGGCGACGAGCCCGGAATCGATCACGCCGGGTGGCCGGGAGACCATGACGTACCCGAAATCGCCGCTGGCCGCCACGGTGACTGTTTCCCCGCCGATCCGGACCTTGCGTTCGTACGCCCCCGAATCGGCCGGCTCGGGTTCCGCCCGATACGCGCTGACCATCCAGCCGACCAGGGCGCGCCGCAGCGAATCCCCAGCCTTTTCGATCCGGTAGCTGGGAGGACCGACGCTGTCGCTGGAAAGTTCCCCGCGCCACGGCAGCGGCACGAAGTGCGGCCGTTCGACCAGGCGATCCACTCCATCCGCACCGCGCTGCCAGGTGAAGTGATGCAGCAACCAGGCAGGATCGAGGGCTTCGAGGGTAGGGTAGCGCATCCGCTTCGGGTCGACCGCCAGGCTGTAGCTCCGGTCCGCGACGAAGTCAGTGACACAGACGATCAACGAATCCGACGATCCGTTGCGGTAGCCGAAGCGGGCAAAGCTTCGCTGATCGGGCGAAACCCCCAGCGGCGGCACGCTCGGAATCGGCGTCAGGATGGTGTCGCTGGCAAATCGCGCGGACCGG
>DATEHG010000097.1:0-25046 GCA_035279705.1 Gemmatimonadales bacterium | reverse complement strand
CAAGACCGCCCCTCTCGGAGCGGCCTTCGCATTTCACGGACAGGGAGGGATTCGATCCGAGCCCGCCGCGCGGGCGAGGAGAGCGAACACCGGCGCAGCCGGCGCGCAGCTCTACCCGAGAACGACCAAGGCCGCCCCACTCGGAGCGGCCTTCGCATTTCACGGACAGGGAGGGATTCGAACCCTCGAAACCCTTGCGGGTTTACCGGTTTTCGAGACCGGCTCCTTCAGCCACTCGGACACCTGTCCAGCGGGCAACAAAGTACCAACTGGCCGCGACCTGCGGTAGTGGAGCGGGTGGCTCTCCGGACTCAGGGAACCGACGTCGCTCCCTTCTCCTTTCTGCTCTCTTCTTTCTCCGCAGTTCCCGGCTTCCCGGCCACGATCGCACTCGACGCGAGGTACCCGGTGACGTTCGCCACCGTGCGCACGGAGTTGGGGATCGGATCCACGGCGAACAGCACGCCGATGGCCTGCGCAGGCATCCCGGCCGCCAGCAGCACCGGGCCCATCGAGCCCAGGACGGCACCGCCACCGACACCGGGGACGCTGAAGCTGGTGAGGATCGCGACCACGGCCAGAGTTGGCACACTGGCCGGGGGAATCGGAATGCCGTACAGGTGGCTCACGAAATAGGCGGAGGAGATGGAGGCGATCGGCGCCGAATACTTGAACGTCGCGGCGGCGAAGGGAAGGCAGAACCCGGTGATCTCCTCCGAATACTTGAGCTCGGTACGAGCCGACTCGAGCAGGGTCGGCAGTGCGGCGAGCGAGGAATGGCTGGTGAACCCCACGGCCTGTCCGGGGCCCACGGCGCGCGCGAATCTCCCCATCGGCACCCTGCCGAAGATCCGCACGACCGGGTACAGCGCCAGCGTGGCGACCGCGCCGAACACGACCGCCATCAGGATGTAGGCCCCCAGTTCACCCGCGGCGCCGACGCCTGCCTTGGCGATCATGGCGAGGGCCAGCGCAAAGATCCCGACCGGCGCCACGGTCACCACCCAGCCCAGGATGACCAGCATGGCCTGACGGACGGCTTCGAAGAGGCCGAGGAGCTGGAGCCGGAGCGAGGCCTGGAGCCGGGTCAGCGCGAGACCGAACGCCACCATGAAGACGATGATGGGCAGGATGGCCCCGTCCGCGCCGGCCTTGATTGGATTGGATGGGACGAGACCGACGATCCACTGGGTGAAGGAAGGGCGGGGGACATTGTCGGGCACGGCGGCAGACTGGAGCCCCGGCGGAAGCCCCCCGGAGGGAAACCACTGCACCACGACCGGCATGATGAGGCTGGTGATGACGGCGCCGGCCACCAGCAGGATGAGGAAAACTGCCAGCGCCCGTCCCCCCACCCGCCCGAGGGTGTGCTGGTCAGGCGCCGACCCGATCGACACCACGAGGCTCGCCGCGATCAGCGGAATGACGGTCATCAGGATCGCGTTGATCCAGACGGAGCCGACCGCCTCGAACAGCTGGACAGCCCCCTGCCAGCGCGCGGGGTCGCCGCTCAGGGCGATCACCGCGCCAACGGCCATCCCGGCCGCGAGCGCCACGAGCCCCCGAGCGGTGGGACTCACCGCTTGAGATTCTGCTGCAGCTTGCCGATATCGAGCAGCGGAATGCCGCCTTCCGTGGGCACCAGGATTACGGTGTTGTTGGTATTCCTGAGATCGTGCAGCACTTCGAGATACTGCTTGGTCAGCGCCTCGGCGGTGAGCGTCTGGTTGAGCAGCCGCTGCTGTTCCGACTGGAGCCGGGCCACCTCCACGCGATGCCGCTCGGTCTCGATCTGCTGCTCCTGCGCGATCTTGTTGTTGATGGCGTCCACCACCTGCTTGGGCGGCTGCAGGTCGCGGAGGAAAAAGGCCGTCACCTCCGCGATGCGGAAGGCGGGGCCGCCGGCACGCGGCTGGGTGATCAGGGCGCTGTCGACTTCACCCTCCATCATCGTCGCGATGAGGTTTCGCTTGCCAATATCGTTGATGGAAAACTGGGACATGCCGTCCCTGACGCCCTTGCGGATGGCGTTGTAGACGATGCTGCGGATCTGGTCCTCGGTGCCGATCTCGGTGAAGATGCGCGGGGCGTCCTGAGGATTGATCTGCCAGCGCAGGCCGGCGTCAACGGTCACCCCCATCTGTTCACTGGAAAGGGCGTTGATCTCCTCGACCTGCTCGCCGGCGGAGGGGTACTGTTCCTCGCGGGTGCTGTAGCGCTCCACGGAGGACCAGGGAGTCACCATGTTCACGCCTGGCAGCAGGGGCGCCGGATCCACCGTGCCGAACGCATGCCGGACACCGACCTCACCCGGTTCGATCACCACCACCAGCGCGGTCATGACAAGGGCGAGGCCGGCCATGACAAGCCCCCAGCTCACAGCCTTGAGGACGCCGCCTGATGCCCGCTGGGTCGGGGCAATGCCCGCCCGCACCACCGCGAGAAGCAATGCTGCAGCCATCAGGACGCCGCCGAAGACGAGCTTGCCCATGACCAGGCCCTTGAGAGAGGATGGGGGAAGTTAGGATGCGCGGGGGAGGCCGCAACTGGGGAGCAGGAGGCCAGCACGACTCGACGGCAGGTTCTGAAGAGCGTGATTCAGGCTGCGAGGCGAAAGCCGGGAGGCCTGCCGGATGGCAAAAGCGCCGTGCTCTGGTCAGCACGGCGCCGGGAGGCTCCTCCAACGACTCTGCCAACGATCAACGCTAGCAGCCGTCCGGTTTCTGGAAGAGGTTGATGGTGCCTTTGCGGAGGTTGTAGCGGCCGAAGTTCTGGAGCCAGGCCTTGTCCGCGGGACTTCCATCAGTCCTGGACGCCGCTTCAGCGGCTGAGGTCTCGGGCGAGGATGGCGTCGAGTGGTGAGCAGGGCTCGGTGCGGGGACCGCGACCATTCCGGCGACGCCGGCAATGGCGACAAGCAGAGGGAGGTGCGTCACAGTTGGGGCCTCTGGTGGAGTATGGGAGGGACCGATTTATCAGCTTAAGGCTTCCGGCTGCATGCGGCAAGCAGCGGGAGGGCGATCGGCGCTTTCGTTCATGTCGAGGCACCCTCGGGCCGACACTTGAATCGCCCTCGCGCCGGGGCGATTATTGACCCCCGCCGGCGGCCATTCCGGCGGAAATTCAGTCCCGGGACAGGTGGCCGAGTGGTTGAAGGCGCACGCCTGGAAAGCGTGTAAACGGCAAAACCGTTTCAAGGGTTCGAATCCCTTCCTGTCCGCTGTCGTGACCTCTGCAGTTCCGCTTTTGGCCGACCTCCCAGTTCGCGGGTTGAGCTGCGCGCCGGCTGCGCCGGTGCTCGCTCCCCTCGCCGCTCCGCGGCATCGGGCCGAATCCCTTCCTGTCCGCTAAAAGAGGGGAGTGCCAGAGCGTGAGCGGTGAGAGGTGAGAGGGGCTATTTTCTCCTTTCTCCTTGCTCCTGTCTCGTTCTTCCGTTCCCCGCCTTCCTCCTTTTCCCCGATTCGCCTACCATTCGCTGCGCCGGTTTCCGGACCGGAATCACGATTCCCCCACACTACCGCCTCGTCATGACTTCCTCGCGCTTCGTTGTTGCGGTCGCGGCGCTGCTCGCGGGATGCCAGTCGAACTCCGGCCCCGTCCGGCTGGGCCTCGCCATCGGCCTCAAGGAAGCCGGCACCATCCCGATGAAGCTGGCCGCCGAGCTGGCGGTGAAGGAGATCAACGCGCAGGGAGGGGTGAAGGGCCGGCCGCTCGAACTCCTCGAGCGGGACGATAGGTCCAGCGAGGATTCGGCCCAGGCCGTGGCCTTCGATCTCTACCGGTCCGACGCCCTGGCGGTGATTGGCGGTGCCTACTCGAGCGCCACACTGGCTGCGGCTCCGATCTACAACGGCGGCCGCGAGCCGATGGTGCAGCTGAGCCCGTCCGCCTCCTCGCCGCTGCTCACCACCGCAGGTCCGTACACCTTCCGCCTCTGCCCCTCCGACCTGGGATACGGTGCCGCACTGGCCCAGGCGGCGCGTGACCGGGGCTTTCGCCGGGCGGCAGTCCTCTACGTCAACGACGAATACGGCCGCGGCGTCCGGCGCACCTTCACCGAGGAGTTCACCCGCGGCGGCGGGCAGGTCGTCGAACTGGCACCATTCCTTTCCAGTGCGCCGGATGTCCAGGCGTATCTCGACCGCATCGCGTACCGGAAACAGGCCCAGGTCATCATCCTCGCCGCCAACCAGGACGAGGGGCTGCCGGCGCTGCGCCAGATCCTGGCCGCCAAGCTGGGGCTCCCCGTGATGGCGGGCGACGGGATGGTGGGCGCCGAACGAACCAATCCGGCCCTGATGGAAGGCGTGCTCGTCTCTTCGGCCTACCTCGTCGGCGATGCCAGCGCCCGGAACCAGAGCTTTGTGGCCACCTACCGGAAGACCTACCCCGATGCGGGACCGCCGGACCAGGGAGCCGCGGCCACCTACGATGCGGTCTACCTCCTGGCCCGCGTCATTGCCGAGGGAGGTGCCAGCCGCGCCAAGGTCCGGGATGCGCTGGCCCGGGTGGGACTGACCGACCCGGCCTTCGACGGGGTGGTCGGGCGGATTGCCTTCGACTCGGCGGGGGATGTGCCGAAGCTGGCGGTCCAGATCGGCGTTGCCCGCGCCGGAATCCTGGTGCCCGCCCGCTAGCGGGGCGCGCGGCGAGCGTATTCCCATGGGAGGGTCCCCCCGCTAGTTTCCCCCGCCGAGATGCCCACCCGGTCTGCCCTCCTGGACGAACGCGCGATCGCCCGCGCCCTCAATCGCATGGCTTCCGAAATCGTGGAAAAGTGCCGCGGCACCGACGGCCTCGTGCTGATCGGCATCCAGCGGCGCGGCGTCCACCTGGCGGAGCGCCTCTCGCGGATGATCGGCGAGCGGGAGGGCGTCACCATTCCCTGCGGCAAACTGGACATCACGCTCTACCGGGACGATCTGCAGGCGGTCGGCGCCCGCCCGGTGGTCGGCCCCACAGACCTGCCAGTGGATTTGGACGGCCGCACGGTGGTCATCGTGGACGACGTCCTCTATACCGGCCGGACCGTGCGGGCCGCCCTCGACGAGTGCGCCGACTTCGGACGCCCCCGCCGGGTCCTGCTCTGCGTCCTCGTGGATCGGGGAGGCCGGGAGCTGCCCATCCAGGCGGACATTGCCGCCATCTCGGTCGCCACCGGTCCCGACGACCGGATCGATGTGCAGGTCACCGAACTGGACGGCAAGGACGCGGTGGAACTGGTGCGTGGGGGGAACAACTGATGGGCGCGGCCCTTTCGCTCGGCAAGGACCTGGTCGGGCTCGAGTACCTGAGTGCCGACCAGATCCGCCTCATCCTCGACACGGCGGAGCCGTTCAAGGAAGTGAGCGAGCGCCCGATCAAGAAGGTGCCCGCCCTCCGCGGCAAGACGATCGTCAATCTCTTCTTCGAAGCCTCGACCCGGACCCGGATTTCCTTCGAGTTCGCCGAGAAGCGCCTCTCCGCCGACACCGTCAATGTCGCGGCCAGCGGCTCCTCGGTGAGCAAGGGCGAGACGCTGGTCGACACGGCCCGCAATCTCGAATCGATGCGGATCGACATGGTCGTCATCCGCCACGGCTCGAGCGGCTCGGCGGAGTTCCTGGGCAAGCGGATCCGCTCCAACGTGATCAACGCGGGCGATGGCAAGCACGAGCACCCGACGCAGGGGCTGCTCGACCTGCTCACGCTGCGGGACAAGTTCGGCCGCATCGAAGGGCTCAAGGTGGCCATCTGCGGGGACGTGCTGCACAGCCGGGTGGCCCGGAGCAACATCTGGGGGCTGCTCAAGCTGGGCGCCGAGGTCGGCGTGTGCGGCCCGGCCTCGCTGCTGCCGCGCGGGATCGAGGACCTGGGTGTCCAGATTCTCCCGCGGATCGAGGACGCCATCGCGTGGGCCGACGCCCTGAACATCCTGCGGCTGCAGCTCGAGCGGATGACGGCGGGGTTCATTCCCTCGCTGCGCGAGTACAACCGGGTCTGGGGTGTGAGTTCGGAGCGGCTGGCCCGGGCGGGGCGCCCGGTCGTGATCATGCACCCCGGCCCGATGAACCGCGGCGTCGAGATCGACAGCGACGTGGCCGATGGCGAGCATTCCTTGATTCTCGAGCAGGTCACCAACGGCGTGGCGGTCCGGATGGCCGTGCTCTATCTGCTCGCCGGCGGCGCCCCCGACTGGCAGCAGGGAGGAGGCCACGAATGAACGCGCCGGTGCTCTTCCGTGGCGGCCGGATCATCGATCCCTCCCGGGGAACGGATGGTGTCGCCGACCTGCTCATTTCGGAGGGAAGAATCGCGGGGGTAGGGCACAACATTCAGCCCGCGCCGGGTACCGAGATCCACGACGTGGCCGGGATGGTGCTGGCCCCCGGCCTCATTGACCTCCACGTCCATCTGCGCGAGCCGGGCCAGGAGGATCTGGAGACGGTCGCGACCGGCGCCATGGCGGCTGCGGCGGGCGGATTCACCGCCATCTGCGCCATGCCCAACACCGACCCCGTCACCGACAACCAGGCGACGGTGGGCTTCATCGTCCGCCAGTCGATGCGGGCCGCCAAGGCCCGGGTCTATCCGATCGGCGCCGTGACCCTGGGCCAGCGGGGCGAGAAACTCGCCGAGTTCGGGGAGATGGTCGGGGCAGGGGCCGTGGCGGTGAGCGATGACGGCAAGCCGGTCTCCTCGAGCCACATGATGCGCACCGCGCTCGAGTATGCCCGCACCTTCAACATTCCGGTGGCGGACCACTGCGAGGACATGAGCCTCGCCGAGGGCGGGGCGATGCACGAGGGCATCATCTCGACCCGCCTCGGCCTCAAGGGGATCCCGTCCGCCGCGGAAGAGATCATGGTGGCCCGGGATATCATCCTGGCCGAACTCACGGGCGGGCATGTCCACCTCTGCCATATGTCGACACGTGGCTCGGTGGACCTGATCCGGCGCGCCAAGGACAAGGGTCTCAGGGTGACGGCGGAGGCGACGCCGCATCACTTCTCACTCACTCATGAGGCGTGCGAAGGGTATCACACCAACGCCAAGATGAATCCGCCGCTGCGCGAGGACGCGGACCGCGCGGCGATCCGGCAGGCGCTCAAGGATGGCACCATCGATGTCATCGCCAGTGACCACGCTCCGCACGGCTACGACGCCAAGGAACGGGAGTTCGACCAGGCCCCGAACGGCATCCTCGGGCTGGAGACTGCCCTCGGGTTGGCAATCACTGAACTTGTTGTCTCTGGTGTTCTTACCTTGCCTCAGTTAATGTTAAGCATGAGCACCGTGCCGGCCCGGATCTTCGGCCTCCCCGGTGGCTCGCTCTCGGTTGGCGCCCCCGGTGACGTGGTGGTTTTCGATCCGGCGGCGGTCTGGACGGTGGAGCCGAGCCGGTTCTACTCCAAGAGCCGGAACACCCCCTTCGGCGGACGCCAGCTGACCGGTCGGGTGGAGTGGACGCTGGTCAGCGGCCGGGTGGTCTATCGGCGAAGCTGACCAAATCGAGGGAAATCGGCCTTCCGTCCGATTCCCCCAGGGGCAAGAGGGAATTACACTTACCTCATGGCTGCACCTCCGGCAGCCAGCTCGAGCCAGAACGGCAAAGAGGGAGTAAGACCCATGGCAAAGGCTCACGCTCCCGAATCGAATCCCATCGAAGCGCTCCTCACGGAGCGGACCCAATTTCTCAACTGGCTGGCTCGTCTCGATGCGGCCGGTGAGGGCGGCGGCGCCGTGCCCGAAGGGGTACGAACCCGGGTCAAGGCGGACTACGAGGCCCGCCTCGAGCAGGTTGTCACCCAGTTGCGCTCCCACTCGGCCAGTATCGCCGAGCAGCTGGAAGCGCTCCGGGCGCGCAAGGGAGATCTGATCGATCGGGAGTCGGTGGCCAAGGAGCGCATGGCCGAAGCAGAAATCCGCCATGCCGTGGGTGAGTTTGACGAGGGCAAGTGGCAGGAAATCCGCACCGACCAGACCAAGATCCTCTCCGCCACTCGCGATGAGCTGTCCCGGACGTCGGCCGAGATCGACCGGCTGACGGAAGTGCAGACGCTGGTGAACGCGCCTGCCGCGCCGGCGGCCCCAGCGCCGGAACCGGAGCCCGAGCCGATGCCGCTGCCGCGCCTGGTCGAGCGGTCGATGCCTCCGGCCCCCCAGCTCTCGACCACCGCCTCGACCTCGCCCAATCCGGGGGTGATGGCGGACATCCCGCCGCTCAATCTCGATCTCGGCACCCCGTCCGCCTCGCCCATTACCGCGGCCGAAGCCGAGGCGGCGGCGGCCAGTGCTGCGCGCCGGGTGAGCCGGGCCGCTCCCAAGCGTGACGAGCCGCCGCAGCCGCCCGCCCGCACCGAGTGGATTCCGAGCGACAAGGGCCCGCGCGGTCCCGCCCCCAAGCTGGACGAACTGGCGTTCCTCAAGTCGGTGGCTCCCGAGAAGCCGGGTCCAAAGCGGCAGAGCGGCGGTATTCCCCGGCCACCCGAGGCGAACAGTCCGCCCGCCCCACCCGCGGCGCCGGAGCGTCCCTCGGACGCCATGCAGGGGATTACCCGGGCTGATCCGTTCGCCTCGAAGACGCAGCCGGCCATTCCCGATACGATTCCCGCCCAGGGCAGCGGCAGCCGGGCCAGCCAGGCGGCGCCGAAGACGCTCAAGTGCGGCGAGTGCGGGACGTTGAACCGGCCGACGGAGTGGTATTGTGAGAGATGCGGTGCAGAACTGGCAGCCTTGTAGGCCTTAAGCCATAAGCCTTAAGCCATAAGCCGAACCGAAAAGAATCGACCCTCCGGTGCCCAGGGCATCGGAGGGTCGTTATTTTGTCGAAGAAGCTTATGGCTTACGGCTGAAGGCTTATGGCTACTTCACCTTCGCGACGGCCTTTGCCAGCCGGCTCTTGGTCCGGGCGGCCACGTTCTTGTGAATCAGGTTCTTCCGCCCCGCACGATCGAGGAGGGCAGCGGCGGACTTGTAGGCCGCGGCGGCCTCGGCAGCGCTGCCGGCGGCGCGCACCTTCTTGATGGCAGTACGGAGCTGGCTGCGCTGGGCGCGATTGCGCTCGGTGGCCGCTTTGGTCTGACGCAGGCGCTTCTTGGCCGACTTGATCCGGGGCACGCTCAACCTCTCGTAAGGGCTTCCAGGCGGCCGGAAGGCCTGCCATAAGGAGCGCCAAGTCTAGACGGGAGAACGCCCAACGTCAAGCGTCCCAGCGTTTTGACTTGGCTTTCGGGCGGGGTTTAATTTCTCCCTGTCTTCGCCCCGGAATATCCCTCCTGACCGACTTCATCCTGCTTCTGCCGGTGCTGGTATTTTCCCTCGTGGCGCATGAGTACGCCCACGGGTATGCGGCGTTCAGGCAGGGGGATGATACGGCCTATATGCTGGGCAGACTGACGTTCAATCCGGTGCCGCACATCGATCCGCTGATGAGCCTGCTGCTGCCGGCACTGCTCTACCTGTCGCATGCCGGTTTCGTGTTCGGCGGTGCCAAGCCGATTCCGGTGGTGACCCGCAAGTTCCGCAACTTCAGGCGGGGCGACCTGATCGTGAGTTCCGCCGGTGTGGCGACCAATCTGGTGCTCAGCCTGGTCTTCACCCTGCTGTTTGCGCTGATCGGGCTGGCCGGGCGCGCGCTGCCGGACTCGATCCCGGTGCTGGATGTCATGCAGCGGATGATGGTATGGGGCATTCAGATCAACCTGGTGCTCTGCGTGTTCAACCTGATTCCCATACCGCCCCTGGATGGCTCCAGGATCCTGTATCACTTCCTGCCGCCGCAGGCGGGGCTGCAGCTCCGCAGCCTCGATCGATTCGGGATCATGATCCTGCTGGCGCTGATGTACTTCTTCCGCCCGCTGTTCGCGATCCTGCTTGCCCCGGTGACGATCATGCTGAACTTCCTGATCGGCATGGTCATCCCGTTTGCCGTGGGTAACGGCTGGAACATCTACAGCTGATGACTTCCGCTCCTCCGACCACCGTGGCCCTCGGGGCCGATCCCGGCTTCATCGTCCAGCTGGACGCCTTCAACGGTCCGCTGGACCTGCTGCTGCATCTGCTCCGGGAGGAGCAGCTGGAGATCTCGGACATTCCGATCGCGCGGATTGCCGACCAGTTCCTGCAGGCCATTCACCAGCTGGGGCTCAACCAGGCGGCGGACTATCTCGAGATGGCGGGCCGGCTCCTGCGGCTCAAGGCGCAGATGCTCCTGCCTCGGCGCCAGGACGAGGACGGCTGGGAGGACCCGCGCCATGAACTGGTGAGGCGCCTGCTCGAGTATCAGCAGATCCGCGAGATCGCCGGGTGGATGGAGCGCGCCATGGAACGGCGGGCCGACCGCCACGGCCGCGGGTACCTCCCGGAACCGCCGGCACTGCCCCCGCCACCGCTTACGCTCGATCTGCTCGAGCTGATCGCCGCGGTGGAAACCGTCATCGCGGCCATTCCCCATCCGGTGCTCCACCGCGTCGTGGCCCGGCCGCTGGACGTGGAAGGGGCCACCCGCCGCATCGAATCACTGCTGGCCGAGCACGAGGAGTTCGGCTGGCGGGAAGCCCTGGGCCCCTCGCCCACCATCGTGGATTTCCTTTCGACACTGCTCGCGCTGCTCGAGCTTGCCCGCCGTGGGCTGCTCCGCCTCGCTCAACCGGCGCCCTTCGCGCCGATGGTCATTGCCCGTGACACCTCTCGCTCAGCTGATTGAAGCCGCGCTGTTCTCGGCAGCCCGGCCCCTCACCGTCGAGGAGCTGCAGACGCTCGATGCCGACGCCGGCCTGGCCGACGTGCGCACGGCGCTCGACGAACTCCGGGAGCACTATGACTTCGACGGCCACTCGGTCGAAGTCGCCGAGATCGCGGGCGGCTACCAGGTCCTCACCCGGCCGGCGTTTGCCGCCGCGATCGAGCGGGCCCAGTTCTCGGTCCGCACCCCGAAGCTCACCAGCGCGGCGCTCGAAACCCTGGCGGTCATCTCCTACCGGCAGCCGGTCGGTCGCGCCGAGATCGAGGAGATCCGCGGGGTCTCGGCCGGCGGGGTGTTGCGGACGCTGCAGGAGCGGGGCCTGATCGAGGTGGTGGGCCGGGGCGAGCAGCTGGGCCGCCCGCTGCTCTACGGCACCACATCGC
This sequence comes from Gemmatimonadales bacterium, assembly GCA_035279705.1. Taxonomy (GTDB): domain Bacteria; phylum Gemmatimonadota; class Gemmatimonadetes; order Gemmatimonadales; family GWC2-71-9; genus DATEHG01. Next base: position 13,937 of record DATEHG010000097.1, on the reverse strand, counting down.
TCTTCCTCGAGCTGCTCGGCCTCGGCGATCTGAACGAGCTGCCGCGCGCCGAGGAGCTGACCATTGCCCTCGAGCCCCCCAAGCCGGCCGTGCCGGAGCCTGACGCGGCGGCGTCCGTGCTGGCCGAATCATGAGCGAGATGCGGCTGCAGCGGGCGCTGGCCCAGGCCGGCGTGGCCAGCCGCCGAGCCGCCGAAGCCCTGATCACCGAGGGAAAAGTCCGGGTGGACGGCAAGGTGGCCACCCTCGGGTCCAAGGTGGATCCGGCAGTGCAGACCATCGTGGTCTCGGGGCGGAAGCTGGAACGGGTCCGCCGCCGCTGGCTGGCGTTCCACAAGCCGCTTGGGGTGGTCACGACCGCGAGCGACGAGCAGGGCAGGCGGACCGTTTTCGATCTGCTCGACGATCGGACGGGGCTGGCCTACGTGGGGCGGCTCGACGTGATGACGACCGGGCTGCTGCTGCTCACCTCCGACGGCGATGCCGTCCACCGCCTCACTCATCCGAAGTATCGGATCGAACGGAGCTACACCGCGCTGGTCCACGGCCGGCCGCTGGCCGAGATCGAAGGCCAGCTGCACCAGAAGGTGGTGATCGACGGCCGGCCCGTGGTGCCGATCCGCAGCCGGGTGCGGCCGGGCCAGGGCGGCCGGAGCATCCTGGACGTGACACTCGCCGAGGGGCGGAATCGTATCGTCCGTCGCTGGTGCGAGGCGATGGGCCTCAAGGTGGAACGGCTGGCTCGACTTTCCTACGGGCCCGTCCGCCTCGGCGATCTGCCCGTTGGCCGCTCCCGGCCGCTCACTCCCGGAGAAGAGAAAGCCCTGTACGCCTCCATCCGACTGACGCCCGAGCGGGAGCGCGAAGAGCCGGCTGCGCCGACCCGGAAGAAGCCCGCGGCCCGGAGCCGGGCATGAGTGCCCGCCCCTCCGGCGCCGCCCGCGCCCTCGACCCGGGACCGATCCAGGCCGTGATGCGCGAGGCTGGGCGGCGCATCGTGGGCCAGGAACTGATGATCGAACGCCTGCTGGTGGGGCTGCTCACCGGCGGCCACATCCTCATCGAGGGTGTCCCGGGACTCGCCAAGACGCTGGCGGTCCGGACCCTGGCGGAAATCATCGAAGCCAGTTTTTCCCGCATCCAGTTCACGCCGGACCTGCTGCCCGCCGACGTGATCGGCACCATGATCTTCGACCAGAAGTCGCAGGACTTCCGGGTCAAGAAGGGGCCGCTGTTCGCCCACATCATTCTGGCGGACGAAATCAACCGCGCCCCCGCCAAGGTGCAGTCCGCGCTGCTCGAGGCGATGCAGGAAAAGCAGGTGACCATCGGCGGCACCACCTATCCGCTCGAGGAGCCGTTCCTCGTGCTCGCCACCCAGAATCCGATCGAGAGCGAGGGCACCTACCCGCTGCCCGAGGCGCAGCTCGACCGGTTCATGCTCAAGGTGCGGATCGGCTATCCCAGCCGCGACGAAGAGAAGGAAGTGCTGGTCAAGCGGAGCGGCATCGGGGAGGTGGAGGTGCGCCGGCTGCTCCAGCCGGGCGCGATCCTGGCGCTGCGGCAGGGCATCGCCGCGCTGTTCATGGACCAGAAGATCGTGGACTACATCGTGGACATCATCCGGGCCACGCGTGATCCGGGGATCGTCGGCCTGGCGCAGCTCAAGCCGCTGGTGGCGTTCGGCGGCTCGCCGCGCGCGTCCATCGCCCTGGCCCAGGCGGCCCGGGCCCACGCCTTTCTGCGCGGCCGTTCGTACGTGGTACCGGAAGACGTGCGCGCGCTCGCTCCGGATATCCTGCGCCACCGGGTGGTGCTGACCTTCGAGGCCGAGGCGGAGCAGATGGACAGCGACGCGGTGATCGCCAAGATCCTGACTGCAGTTCCCAGCCCGTGAGACGAAAGTGCTAGAGTGCCAGAGTACTCAGGTACTTCAGCACTCTAGTACTCGGGCACTTCAGCACCTTCTCCAATGCCACCGATCTCCCCCGAAATCCTGAAGCAGGTCCGGGCCATCGAGCTCCGGACGAGGGGTATCGTCGCGACCCTGTTCGCGGGCGAGTACCGGTCAGTCTTCAGGGGGCAAGGGATGGAATTCGCGGAGGTCCGCGCGTATCAGCATGGGGATGACTTCCGCCACATCGACTGGAACGTCTCCGCCCGCCTTTCCACTCCATACGTCAAGACCTTCACCGAAGAGCGCGAGCTCACGGTCATGCTGCTGGTGGACCAGTCGGGGTCCACGCGGTTCGGGCAGCCGCGCACCAAGGCGGCGCTGGCCATCGAAGTCGCCGCCGTGCTGGCGCTCGCCGCGGCCAGGCAGAACGACCTGATCGGGGCGCTGCTCTTTACCGACGAAGTGGAGCAGGTCATACCACCGGCCAAGGGGCGGCGCCACGCGCTGCGCGTCATCCGCGACCTGCTCGCCTTCCAGCCGGCCGGACGGCGTACCAACCTCGATGTCGGACTGCGCTACGCGGCGCAGCTGCTGGTGCGCGAAAGCATCGTCGTGGTGGTGTCGGACTTCCTGGCCACCGGCTGGGAGCCGGCCCTGCGCCGCCTGGCCGCGGCCCACGATGTCATCGCGATTGCGGTAGACGACCCCCGCGAGCGCCGGCTCCCCGAGGCGGGGTGGATCGAACTGGAGGATGCCGAAACCGGGGCGCGGGCCGTGGTGAACACGGCGGACCGGATGGTGCGCATCGCGCTGTCGCAGGAGTATGATCGCCGCCGCAGCGAGCGCAACCGGATCCTGTCCTCGCTGGGCGTGGATACGGTGGCGCTGGATACGGCAGAGGACTATGGCAGGCCGCTGCGCAGCGCCTTTGCGCGGCGGGCCAAGAGGCTCCGCCGGTGACGCAGCAGACGGGGGCGCAGGGACCGACGGTCGGCGACACCATCTGGGTGGGGCGCAGTGTCGCGGTGCCGGACGGGTACGCCGTGCGCCCGGGGGCCTGGAGCCTGACCGGCGCGGTCGAGCTGCTGGGCCAGCCGACGGTGGAGCGCGCAGGGGACAGCGTCGTGGTGCGCTACCCGCTGGTGGCGTGGGATCCGGGACAGCACGTGGTGCAGATGCCGGGGCCGATTCTCATCGCGCCGGGTGGGGCGGAGGACACGCTCCCTCCGCGGGCGGTGACGGTGGTGGTGCGCAGCGTCCTTCCCAGGGGCGTTCCCGACTCCACCCTCCAGATCCAGCCGCTCGCGGGTGCCATCGTGCGGGGCCAGGCTTCCCCATTGCCGCTGGCCGTGCTGCTCGTGGTGGCGACCTTGCTCGTTGCGGGGCTGCGCTGGCTGCGGAGCCGCGGCGGCAAGCCGCACCCGATCCCGGATCCGGCCCCGCCCGTGGCCCAGGCCTCCCTCGAATTGTGGCATCGCGCCGGCGAGGACCGTGCTGTGGTGGCGTTTGCCACCCGCGATCTCCGTGACGGGATCCGGGCGGGATGCCCGGCGGCGCTCGTGGAACTCCCCACTGATCAACTGCTCGAACTGCTCACCCGGGAGCGCCCCCAGTGGCCGCTGCCCGATCTGGCCCGCCTGCTCGGTGAGCTCGACCTGGCCCGCTTCTCCGCAGGCGGTGCGGACGCGGTCGCTCTGGCCAACCGGGCCGCTGACTTGCGTCATCGACTGGCCGAGAGGGCGCGATGAGCTTCGCCCGCCCGTGGCTGCTCCCGCTGCTGCTGCTCCTGCCGCTCTGGTACTGGTGGGAGCGCCGGCGCACGCCCGCGGGCGCTGCGTACAGCGACGTCTCCCTGCTGGCCCGGCTGCCGCGCCCTTCGCCGCTGCTCAAGGTGCCCTTCGTGCTGCGGGGGCTGGCGCTGGCGGCCTGGATTCTCGCGGCGGCCGGCCCACGCACCGGCGGGGGAACGGTCGAGGTCAAGAAGGAAGGGATCGCGATCGTCATCTGCATCGACCTGTCGAGCAGCATGCTGGCGGAAGACTTCGCGCCATCCAACCGCCTCGAGGTGGCCAAGGCGCAGGCGATCTCCTTCATCCGGGGCCGGGAGGCGGATCGCATCGGCCTGGTGGCGTTCGCCGGCGAGGCGCTGACGCAGGTACCGATCACCGCGGATTACGCCGTGCTGGAGAGGGCGGTGGGCGATCTCCGCATCGGGATCCTGGAGGACGGGACCGCGATCGGCAGCGGCCTCGCCACCGCGGTCAACCGGCTGCGCCGGGCCGAGGGCAAATCGAAAGTCGTGCTGCTGCTCACCGACGGGGTCAACAACCGAGGCAACATCGATCCCCGCACCGCGGCGGCGGCCGCCCGCGCCATGGGCATCAAGGTGTACACCATCGGGGTCGGCACCGAAGGTGAGGCGCCGATTCCGACCGGGCGGGGGCCTGGCGGGTACCGCTACGAGGTGCTGCCCGTCGAGATCGACGACAGCCTGCTCACCGAGATTGCCCAGACCACCGGGGGGCGGTACTTCCGCGCCAAGGACAGCGAGGCGCTGTCGCGGATCTTCAAACAGATCGACGGTCTCGAGAAGACCCCGGTCGAAATCATCCGCTACACCAACTACAACGAGCTCGCCCGTCCGTTCATCATTGCCGGGCTGGTGGCGCTGGGCCTCGAGCTGATGCTCAGCGCCACCCTCGTGGTGCGGGTGCCATGATTCCCGGCCCGGTCTTCGACACGCCGCTTCTGCTGGCCGTGGCGCCGGTCCTGGCCCTGGGCCTCGGGATCGTCGCCTTCGTCGCCCGGCGGAAGCGGCTCCGCCGCACCCGCGCGTGGGACCGTGACCTGGCGCGGCTATCGGCCAAGCGGGGCCGCACCGGTCCCTGGCTTGTGGCGGGCGCGGTACTCGCCGCCGGCATCGCGCTCGCGGGGCCGCGGGGCGGACGGGCGCAGGTGACATCGGCCACCCAGGCCCTCAACGTCATCTTCGCGGTCGATATCAGCCGCTCGATGCTCGCCGAGGATGCCGTGCCCAGCCGGCTGGGACGCGCGGTGCGTGAGGTGCGCCGCCTGGTGCAGGACCTCCAGGGAGACCGGATGGGCCTCGTGGCCTTCGCCGGCAAGAGCTACATCCTGACCCCGCTCACGGTCGATGGCGGCGCCATCGATCTCTATCTCGATGGTCTCGATCCCGATCTGGTGAGCGAAGGCGGGACCCGCCTCGCGCCTGTACTCTCGCAGGGGCGAGAACTGCTCGGCGCGACCAGCGACGGCGCGGACCGCGTGCTGGTGCTGTTCACCGATGGCGAACTGCACGACTCCCTGGACCAGGCCGTGGCCGCGGCGAAGAAGCTCGCCGAGGATGGCGTCCACCTCGTTCTCGTGGGGGAAGGTCAGGCGACGCCCGTGCGGATCCCGGTGCGGGACAGCGCGGGGCGGCTGCTGGAATACCAGAAGGACGAAGATGGCGCGGTTATCCAGACCGAACGCAGCGACTCGGTGCTGCAGCTGCTGGCCGACGCGGGCGATGGCACGGTGGTGTCCGCTGCGCTGCCCGACCAGGCCGGGGCGGTGCGGGACCTCCTGGCCGTCTTCAAGCGGAGTGCCCAGCGCTCGACGGCCAGTGCTACCCTGCTGCCGCGCGGCTGGATTCCGATGCTGGTGGCGCTGCTCTTCCTGGCGTGGCAGACGTTCCGGCGCCGCAGTGCCGCGCTGATCGGCCTGGCGGGACTGCTCCTCGCCGCGCCGAGTGAAGCGCAGCGACCTTCGACCGCGGACCGCGAGTTGAGGCGCGGACAGGCCGCCGCCGCTGCCCAGGCCTACCTGGCCGATGCCAAGGCTGGACGAGCGCCCGATACCGCCTACTACAATGCCGGGACGGCCGCGCTTGGCGCGGGCCAGATCGACCTGGCGAAAAAGGCGCTGGACGAGGCCACTCGTTCGCGCGATCCCGATCTCCGCTACCGGGCGCTGTACAACCTCGGCGTCCTGAGTCTCGCCGCGGCCCGCAACGACAAGGCGCACAAGGACGAGCATCTGCAGGAGGCCGCGCAGTACCTGCAGGATGCGCTGCTCATCGCTCCCGAGTCGCCCCGCGCCAAGTGGAACCTGGAGTTGGCTCGGCGGGACAAGCCGCCCCCGCCGCAGAGCGGGAACTCGAACAACCCGCCGCCGCCGCCCTCCGGAGGCGGGGGTCAGCCGCCGCCGCCGCCGAAGCAGTCGGATCTGTCGCGCTCCCAGGCCGAGCAGATCCTGAATTCTGTGGAGCGCGAGGAGGGGCTGACCCGGAATCGTCACGCCGCCCGGCCCAGGCCGGGCGCACCGCGGATCAAAGACTGGTGATCGCGCTCGCCCTCGCGCTGCTGCTGCAGCAGCCCGCGCCTCCCGACGTCAACACCACGGTGGACCGCGACCGGATCACGGTGGGCGAGGAGCTGACGTTCACGGTGCGCGCGTCGGGCAACTCGCCCGAGCCGGTGGAGGTCATGCTGCCGCCGCTCAAGGGCCTCGAAGTGGTGGCACGTGCCGAGCAGACGGAGGTGAACCCGGGGGCCGCGGTTTCACGGGTCGTCGTGATCGCGTTCCGGCTCAGGGCCACGCGGCCGGGCACCTATCGCCTGGGCCCGATCCAGGTCCGCCAGGGGACGCACTACGTCCAGGCCGACGCGCCGACCGTGATGGTCGACCCGAGTCCTGGTGGCGGGCTTGCCGCCGGGCTCAATCCGCGGGTGCGCGGCATCCTCGAAAAAGCGCCGGCCCCGAAGCTCAACGGCAACGCTGGTCTCACCATCGTGCTCTCGGCCGATGAGGTCACGGTGGGCGAACAGGTGGATCTGCTCACCGTGGCGTGGATCCCGCGACGGTTGCGCCTCGAGATGCGCCGGCCGCCGACGCTCGACCCGCCGCAGGTCCAGGGCGTCTGGAGCTATCCCCAGCCGGCCCCCTCGGGGATTTCGGCCAGTCGGCTGATCGGTGGCGAATGGTACGATCTGTTCGCCGTCCACCAGCTGATCTTCCCGATCTCTCCCGGCTCGGTGGTGATCACGCCAGCGACTCTGCGCTACAGCGTTCCCGTGGCTTTCCAGTTCTTCAGCCAGGAAGAGAATCACACCATCGCCACTGACCTCCGGCGCCTCGCGGTGAAGGAGGTGCCGCCGCCGGCGCCGGCGGAGTTCACCGGCGCGGTGGCGCGGGCACTCACGGTATCCCGGGACTTCGCGCCCGACACCGCGAAGGTCGGCGAGTCGGTGCGATTCACCGTCACGCTCAAGGGGGAAGGGAATGTGGCGCTCTGGCCCGCTCCGCCGGTGCGCTGGCCGGGAGGGGTCCGGATCTACCCTGACCAGGTCAACGACAAGACCGGCCTGGTGGATGGGCGGTTGACTGGCGAGAAGCACTTCCATTACCTGGTCGTCTCCGACTCCGCCGGCCGGCTGGTCGTGCCCGCTCTCCGGTACGGCTACTACAACCCGGCCACCCGTCAATACGAAATTGCGATGGCACCCGCCCAGGTGCTGCCGGTCCAGCCCAACGCCGAGGCGGCGCTGTCGCGAGTCTCGCCGCCGCCGCTCATCGCCGGCAATGCCGTCTCCCCGGCCTGGCGAGTGGTGCACGGGCTTCCGCTGTGGGTGACGATCCTGCTCCTCGTGCTGCCTCCCATTGCTGCGCTGACGAGTGTGACCCTGGCCCGGCGGCCCCGCCTGGCGGTGGCGACTCCTGGTCGTGTGGATGCGCTCCCCGCGGCCGAGCGCCAGCTGCTCGATGCCCTGGCCCCACTGGTACATGACCCGGCGGACCTCGATGGTCCCGATCTGACGCGGGCGCTCCGGGCGGCGGGAGTCGTCGAGTCCGACGTGACGGAGATCGTCGAGGTCCGCGAGCGCATCCTCCAGGCCCGGTTCGCCGGCGATGGCGGTCTCAAGCGGCACGCCCTCGTCGAGCAGGCGACAAAGCTTTCGGCGAGACTGTCCGGGGCCGGCGCCTCGAGCCGGCGCCGGCCGGGGCTGCTGCCGCTGACCGCGCTGCTGCTCCTGCTGCCGCTGTCCAGCGGGCGCGCGCAGGCGGCGGATCCTGAGGAGCTGTACCAGGCCGGCGCGCTGCGCGCCGCCGCCTTGCGGTTCGCGGACGAGGCTGCCCTGGAACCGGCGAGTCCGGCCCACTGGTACAACCTGGGCGCCACCTGGTTCCGGCTGGGCGATGATGCCAGTGCCACGGCGGCGTGGCGTCACGGCCTCCGCCTGGCGCCGCGCAATCGCCAGCTGCGGCAGGCCATTCAACTGGTGCCGCCGCCGGTGGATGGTTCCGGGGTCTGGCTTGCCGTTTTCCCCGTGACCCCCGAGGAGCTGGCGGTGCTGGCCGCTCTCTGCTGGATCGTTGGGTGGTTCGGCCTCGCGATCGAGCGCCACTGGCGCGGCCGCTGGGTCCTGGTGCTGGGGGCGGGGGCGTTGATCGGCGGCCTCGCCGTGGCGGTGCACCTGCGGCAGGCGCAACCGATCGGGGTCGTGCTGGCCGATGGCAATGTGACTCTCTCCCCTCACGAGCGCGCCCCGGTCGTGGCCGCGACGAGGCGCGGCTGCGCCGTGCGGATCGAGCGCCAGGAGAGCGGCTGGCTGCTGGTCGAGGATGTTGCCGGGCACACCGGGTGGCTGCCCGCCGCCCGCGTCGCCCGGCTCTGATTCGCCTATTTTTGTTCGATGCCCCGCCGAATCGCTCTCCTCCCTGATGCCGTCGCCGACCAGATCGCGGCCGGAGAAGTCGTCGAACGACCTGGTTCGGTCGTGAAGGAGCTGGCAGAAAATGCCATCGACGCCGAGGCCACACAGGTCCGCATCGCCATCGAGGGGGGAGGGAAGACCCTGATCGAGGTGAGCGACGACGGCACCGGGATGGGGCGCGAGGACGCCATCCTGGCGCTGGACCGCCACGCCACGAGCAAGCTCCGGAGCGCCGCGGATCTCGTCGGGGTGCGCACCTTCGGTTTCCGGGGGGAGGCGCTCCCGGCGATCGCGTCGGTGTCGCGGCTCACCCTGATCACCGCCGAAGGCGAGGGGGAGGGCACCGAGATCGTGGTGAACGGGGGCCGTCTCGAAACGGTCAACGAGACCGCGCGGCAACGCGGCACCACGGTGCGTGTCCGCGGCCTTTTCTTCAATACGCCGGCGCGGCGGAAGTTCCTGCGCTCGCAGCCCTCCGAGACCCGCGCCGCCACCGAGGTAGTCGCGACGCTGGCACTGGCCCATCCCTCGGTCGGCTTCGAATTCGAAGCCGACGGCCAGGTGCGGCTCCACGTCCCGCCCGGACAGAGCGCCTCGGACCGGCTGACCGCCGTCTGGGGGCGGGATCTCGCCGGCACCCTGCTTCCGGCTTCCCACGCCGTGGGCGGTACCCGCGTCGAGGGATTCATCCAGCGGCCCGGCGACGCGCGTCCAACCGGCCGGCGCACCCAGCTCTTCGTCAACGGCCGGCCGTTCCGCGATCCCTTCCTGCTGCGCGCGGCTGAAGCCGGCTATCGCTCCGCGATTCACCCGGGCGACCGGCCGTCCCTTTTTCTCGATATCCTGGTGGCGCCGGACGCCGTGGACGTGAATGTCCATCCCGCCAAGCTGGAGGTGCGGTTCCGCGACCGGATGGAGGTCGAGCGGGCGGTCGAGGAGGCAGTGCGGGCGGCACTCGGCCCGCTGGCCGCCGCGGCGCCGATCGGAGACTGGCGCCCCATGCCCGTCGCGGCACCGCCGTGGAGCAGTCCGGCCGACTCCCAGGGAGCTGTGACAAAGGAACAGGCGGGTGAGCTGTTCGCCGCGCTCGATGCCGCCGTCGAGGTCGAAGCGGATGCTCCGCAGGTCCCGGTGGCGGCGGTCCCGACGCCGGTGCAGCTGTTCGACTCATACCTGGTCTATGAAACGGACTCGGGCCTGGTCTTCGTCGATCAGCATTCCGCCCACGAGCGGGTGATCTACGAGGCCACGATGGCCCGCCTCACCGGCGAGGATGCGCCCGCGCAGAGGCTGCTGCTGCCGGTGACGGTGGAGGTCACGGACGAAGAGCTGGATGCCATCGAGTCCCACGGCGAGGCCCTGAGACGGGTCGGCTTCGAGGCGGAGGCCTTCGGCGGGCGGACGGTGATCATCCACGCGGTTCCGGTGCCCCACCCGCGCTTCGACGCGGTGCGCTGCTTCCGGGAACTCGTGGCCGATCTGGCACGCGGCCGCTTCGGCGGCTGGGCCAGCCCGCTCGAGCGGTTTGCGGCCACCTTCGCCTGTCGGGCAGCCATCAAGGCGGGGGAGCGGCTGGAGCCGGCGGAAATGCGGGAGCTGCTGATCCGGCTGATGGCGGCCGAACTGCCGGCGCACGACGTTCACGGGCGCTCCACCATCGTGCAGCTGCCGCGAGAGGAGCTGGAGCGCCGCTTTGGCCGGCGATAGCGTCCCCGTCATCGCCGGACCGACGGGCATCGGCAAGACGGCGGTGGCGTGCGCCCTCGCGGCGCACTGGGACCTGGAAATCGTCTCGGCCGACTCGCGCCAGGTGTACCGGCGCCTGGATATCGGCACGGCCAAACCGGCGAAGAAGTGGCAGGCCAGAATTCCGCACCATGGCCTCGACCTGGTCGAACCCGGCGAGCGCTACAGTGCCGGCCGGTTTGCCCGCGATGCGACGCGATGGATCGAGGAGATCCGGGCCCGGAGGAAGCTGCCGGTAGTGGTGGGGGGGACCGGCCTCTACATCCGGGCGCTCTGTGAAGGCCTCTTCGCCGAGCCCCCGCTCGACCCCGTAATGCGCAAGCGGCTCTCGGCGTGGACCGGGACGATGGCGGTGCCGGACCTGGTGCGGTGGGCCGGGCGCCTCGATCCCGGCTACGGCGGCGGGGGCCGCCAGCGCGCCGAACGTGCGATCGAGGTGGCGCTGCTTTCGGGCCGACCACTTTCCTTCTGGCAGACGCACGCCCGGAAAGTCGGGACGGTGGACCCCTGGTACGTCGTGCTTACCGCGCCCCGGGCCGTGCTGCAGCAGCGGATCGAGGCCCGCGCCCGGGACATGGTCCAGCAGGGGATGATCGAGGAGGTCGCCGCGGTGCTGGCGGATGGCGTCCCGCCCGATGCGGCCGGCCTCGATGCCATCGGCATGCGGGAGGCGGTGGACTACCTTCAAGGGCGCCGAACCCGCGAGAGTGTAGCGGAGGCGGTGTCGATCAGCACCCGGCAGTACGCCAAGCGGCAGAGCACCTGGTTTCGCCATCAGCTCGAGGGAGAAGTGCTCACCCTCGATGCCACGAGGCCGGCGGAGGAGCTCGCGGCTGAGATTGCGGCGGCTTGGCAAAAGGCCATAAGCCTTAAGCCATAAGCCGTAAGCAAAACCGGATTTGTTGCGATTCGGAATTCCGTGTTTCACCGAGCATCTGTCTCCTGGGCTCTGTCGCTTAAGGCTTAGGGCTTACGGCTTAAGGCTCACATGCGCATTGGGATCACCTGCTATCCGACCTACGGCGGCTCCGGGGCCCTCGCCACCGAGCTGGGGCTCGAGCTCGCCCGGCGCGGCCACGAGGTGCACTTCATTACCTACGCCTCCCCCTTCCGGCTGCGGACCGGCGGCTACCACGAGCGGGTCTACTACCACGAAGTCGAAACCCGGATGGGGCGCTACCCGCTGTTCGAGCACTACCCCTACACCCTTGCGCTGGCCTCGAAGCAGCACGAGGTGGCGCGGCGTGAAGAACTCGACCTGCTCCACGTGCACTACGCCATTCCGCATGCCACGGCGGCGCACCTGGCCCGCGAGATGCTCAAGCCCGAACGGCCGCTGAAGCTGATCACCACGCTGCACGGGACCGACATCACGCTGGTGGGGCAGGAGGCGAGCTTCTACGCCATTACCAAGTTCTCGATCGAGCAGTCCGACCAGGTGTCGGCGGTGTCCGCCTTTCTCCGGGACGAGACCTACCGCGCCTTCGGCTGCGTGAGCTGCGATCTCAAGGTGATTCCCAATTTCGTGAACCTCGCCGAATACCGTCCGGTCACTGCGGCCGAGCGGCAGCCCATGGCGCCGGCAGGGCACAAGGTGGTCTGCCACATCTCGAATTTCCGCGAAGTGAAACGGATCAAGGACGTGGTCCGGGTGTTCGCCCGGATCCGTCGCGCCATGCCGGCGACGCTGCTCATGGTAGGCGACGGCCCGGAGCGCGGCGATGCCGAGCGCGAAGCGTCCGAGCTGGGTGTCGCGGAGGACGTGCGGTTCCTGGGGCGGCTGGAGCACGTTGCCTCGATCCTGCAGGGCAGCGATCTCTTCCTGCTTCCCTCGCAATCCGAGTCGTTCGGCCTCGCGGCCCTCGAGGCGATGGCCTGCGGGGCGCCGGTGGTCGCCAGCCGGGCCGGTGGCCTCCCCGAAGTCATCGACGACGGCACCACCGGTATCCTCGAGCCGGTCGGCTCCTCCGAAGCCATGGGCCGGCGGGCCGTCGATCTGCTGCGGGATCCCGCCGCGCATGAGCGGATGCGCCAAGCCGCCATTGCCGCCGCGCAGTCCTATTCCGCCGACCGGGTCGTGCCGATGTACGAGGCACTCTATCGTGAGGCGCTGGCGTGATGGCCCCCTGGCTGGATGCCGTCGTCCTCGGCCTGGTCGAGGGGATCACCGAGTTCCTGCCCATTTCCTCCACCGGCCACCTGATCGTCGCCGAGCACTGGCTCGGACTCGGTGGCGAGCGCTGGACCACCTTCGAAATCTTCATCCAGCTCGGCGCCATCCTGGCGGTGGCCTGGTTCTACCGCGTCCGGCTGGCCACGACCGCCCGGTCAGCGCTGGTCCCGGGCGAGGGACAGCGCCTCATCGTCAACCTGGCCATCGGTTTCTTCCCGGCAGGCCTCGCCGGCCTGCTGCTCCATCACTGGGTCAAGCAGCACCTCTTCTCGCCCGTGGTTGTGGGCATCACCCTCATCGTCGGCGGGGTGATCATCCTGCTGATCGAGCGCTGGCGGCCGCGGAGCCGGGTGTACGAGCTCAAGGAAATCACCCCGGGGCTGGCGCTGGGCATCGGGTGCGCCCAGGCGCTCGCGCTCATTCCGGGGGTGAGCCGGTCGGGGGCGACGATCATGGGCGCCTATTCGATGGGCGTCGCCCGGTTCGCCGCGACGGAGTTCTCCTTCTTCCTGGCCCTTCCCACGATGTGCGCGGCCACGCTGTTCGACCTGTACAAGAGCCGCGGCGCCCTCTCCATGGGCGACATTCCCGTCTTCACCATCGGCTTCGTGGTGAGCTTCCTCTCCGCGCTGGTCGTGATCAAGGCCTTTCTGCAGTTCGTCTCCAGTCACGACTTCCGCGGTTTTGCCTGGTACCGGCTGGGCTTCGGCGCCCTCGTGCTGCTGATCTACCGGCAGGCCGCAGGCTGAGCGCCGTGGCCGCACCGGTCTATCGGCACGAACGGATCGGCTCGACCCTCGACCTGCTTCACCAGCTGGCGGAGGAGGGCGCGCCGTCCGGTACCGCCGTCGTGGCGCGCGAGCAGACGGCGGGGCGGGGCAGCCGGGGCAAGACCTGGCATTCACCGCGCGGAGGACTGTGGCTCGCGTGGCTCTGCCGTCCCGCCACGCCGCTGGCGGCCGAGGTGCTGTCGCTGCGGGTCGGGTTGGCGGTGGCCAGGGTACTCGAGCAGATGGGGAGTCTGCCCGCGGTCGGCGTCAAGTGGCCGAACGATGTGCTGGTCGGCGGTCGCAAGGTGGCGGGCATCCTCTGCGAGGCTCGCTGGCAGGCAGGAGAACTCGGCTGGATTGCCGTCGGAGTCGGGCTCAACGTCTCGAACCCGGTGCCGCCGGATGTGGCCGCCACGGCCACGAGGCTGGGCGATTACTGCGGGGATGTGACGCCGGACTCGGTGCTGGCCGTCCTCCTCGGCGAGCTGGCCGGGGTCGAGGGGATGGGCGCGACGCTCACTGCGGACGAACTGGCCGCCTTCGATACTCGCGACTGGATCCGGGGCCGACTGCTGGCCGAACCGCTGGCCGGCATTGCCCGCGGCATCGCCCCCGATGGAGGGCTCAGAGTCGAGC
>DATEHG010000096.1:0-5380 GCA_035279705.1 Gemmatimonadales bacterium | reverse complement strand
GCCGGCTGATTCACCGCGATTCTCCTTGAGTAGGACGGCTCCAGACCAGCGCCGCCACTCCGCCGGCGGCCTCGGTCAGGGTCAGAATCAATCGTGAGGCCAGGCTCAGGCCGATGGCCGGCCCGGCCCCCAGCGCGGGCGTCAGCAGGGCCACGAAGGTGACTTCCCTGACCCCTGCCCCGCCGGGCGCGAAGAGCGCGAGCAGCCCGAGAATGTAGCCGAGCGCAAACACGGCCGCGGCCATCGGCAGGCCGAGTGGCGGGAGCCCGAGACCGCGCGCCAGCGCCCAGAACGAGGCGCCATACAGCAGCCAGCCCACCAGCGTCAGTCCCGTGCTGACCAGCAGGACGCTCACCGGGATCGGGCGAAGTTCTTCGAACCTGGGCACCAGCCGGCGGATCTGGCGGGTCGCGAACTCCCAGGCCAGGAGTGCCATGGTGCCGGCGGCGAGTGCGGCCGCGATGGCCAGCCGGATCGGAGATTCCGCCCCTGGAGCGGCGGCCGCGACCACCGCCACCGCCGTTCCGATCCCGATCGCCTGGACCGCGACGGCCGAGGCTGTCGCGGCCCATGCCTGCACACCCTCACGCTGCGCCAGCACCACCATCCCGGCCACGCTCCAAACCTTGCCCGGCACGTAGCGCCCGAGATTGGCCAGGAACCAGATCCTGGTCGCGGCACGAAATCCCAGCGACTGGTTCCAGCCGACCAGAATGCGGCGCCACGAGTCGATCAGGACGAGGTAGGTGAGCCCGACCAATCCGAGGGAAATCGCCAGCCAGGCCGGGTCCGGCGTGAACGAGAACTGCGCGGTGCGGAAGGCGTCCCAGTTTCGGGAGAGCGCTCGGCCCACGAGCACGGCCACGACGGCCAGGACCACGGCCTGCGCAATCCACCACCAGCGGCGGGCCGGGCTCAAGGCTTGACGAAGCGGTAGATCACGGAACGGGCGAGGAGCGGCAACGGCATCGGGATGGGCGGGTGGAAATAGGTCCCGGCGGTCCCGTCGAGCTGGAATCCATTCATCTCGCCCAGCTTGGTCATGTTCTGCCGAGTCCAGCCGTAGATGTGCCCCTGGTGATCGGGAATCCGGAAGAGGTTCCAGATCAGTTCCTTCACGTGGTAGGGATTGGGCACGGACAGCGTGAGCACACCGCCGGACTTGAGCACCCGGTTGAGCTCCGTCAGGGCGCCAAAGGGGTTCGGGACGTGCTCGATCACTTCGATCGCGAAGGCCCGGTCGAAGCTGCCGTCGGCAAAGGGGAGCCCCTTCGAGACGTCCTGGATGAGGATATCGGGGGCGGCGAACTCCGGGGTGATATCCACGCCCTGGTATCGGATGTCCGGCGGCAGGAAGGCGCGGAGGCCGCCGTCACGGCAACCAATATCCAGCACGGCTGCGCCCGCCGGGGTGCGCGCCAAGGCCGACACGGCCTTGAAACGCATCCGCTCCTCGCCGCGGCTCCGCCAGGCGGAGCGGGCGCGGTAGAAGTCTTCGAGTTCCTTGGAGGCGGGGGCGATCCGAGTGGTCATGGGAGCACGGGAACGGAGTACGGGCGGGCGCCGATCTGCACTCTGAAAGATCACCCCCCGGCAGAGGCCGGGCAAGCCGCGCGGTACAGCTCCCGGTAACGCCTTGCCGCTGCCTCGGGGCTGAACCGGTCGAGGGCCGCTTGGCGCCCCTCCCTGCCCAGCGCGGCCCCCTGATCGGGGAGATCGAGCAGCTGATCGACCGCTGATCCGAGGGCTGCCACGTCCTCGGCCGGTGTCAGAAATCCGGTCCGCCCCGGCAGGACGATGTCGGTAAGCCCGCCGGATGCAAAGGCGACCACCGGCATGCCGCAGAGCATCGCTTCGGCGGCGACCATGCCCAGGCCTTCATTGAGCGCCGGCATGACGAGCGCGGTGCAGCTCTGGTAGAGGGCCGCCAGCTCTTTCTGCTCGAGTGTGGGGTGCCACCGAAGCCTGTCCGCCACGCCAAGGCTCCGCGCTTCCCCTTCCGCATCGCCGCGCTCGCTTCCAACACCGACGACCACTTCCACGATCGGCCGGTGACGCATCCGGGCCAGTGCCTGGAGGAGGAAGGAGAATCCCTTCTGCCGGTTGAGTTTTCCGACGAAAAGCAGGCGGTCCCGGGCTCGATCGGACCCGGGCTCGAAGAGGTGCGCGGCAATCGGCATGGGGGCCACCACGGGAACCAGGCCGGGCGCAAGAGCGCGGGCGCTGTCGGCCAGCCAGGTGGAAACCGTGGTGAGGGTGTGGGCCCGCCTTGCCACTGCGCGGAACAGCCTGCCCCCCAGCGCACCGTCGGCGGCGATCCGCAGATCCGATCCGTGACTGGTGACGATCCACGGCAACCCGCTGGAGCCGGCAGCCCACCAAGCGGTCACTCCCCCCGGGAACCACCAGTGGGCATGGATCAGATCGGGCTTGAACTCCAGGATGGCCCGCCGCGCTGCCCGGCGCCCGGCCCACAGCAAGCCGAGCAGCGCCAGCTTGGCCGTGATCCCGGAACCGACCTGGTCAGCCATGGTGCCCGTGTAGGCCAGGGTTTCCCATGCACGTGGCGCGTAGTGATATCGCAGGACTCGCGTGCCCTCGTACGATTCATCCAGCGCCAGTCCCTCACCGGCGGGCGCCAGGGTCAGGACCTCGACTCCTTCCCGCTTCAGTGCCACGGACAGGCGCAGTACGAAGGAGCCGACTGGATCCGAGGGAAACCGCGGATAGGAGTGGGCGAGGCAAAGGACTTTCATGCCGATGCGCCCACCGATTCCAGAGGCGCCCCGGTAATGGACTCGAGCCTCAGCCCCTGCCCTGGCGGTGCCGTCGACTCGGCCGCAACCCCGCCCGCGGGGTCGATCGCGACGGCTCGTGCGCTGCGACGGGCCCGGCGCCACGCGCAGATCTCCGCGTGCGTCGCGAACCAGGGGCGATCCCGGGCCAGCCCTTCGAGCAGCGCGGCATAGGCCTCGGGAGCGCCCGGGAACCCGAGCGGCGGGACCAGGTTGGGGTGCCATATCCCGGCCCAGGCCCCTTCGGCGTCCCGGCAGCGCGCCGCGAGGTCGAGACCATCCGCGATCCATGCCTGAGGGTCTTCAACGCCGCTGTACTTGCTGAGCGTTCGATCCATCCAGGCAAAGGGAAGCAGATCCGGGCCTTCGGCCTTCTGGCGCGCGTCAATCCATGACGGGACCACGTCGGCCACGCCCAGCCGGAAGCCGTTGCGATCGGAGAATCCCATCGTGGCGTCGTACTCGAATCCGGCGGCGGCCATCTCGAGATGGGTCGTACCGGGTCGAAGCTTCACAAAGTGCTGGCGTATTCCCACCGCCGCGGTGCCGGTCAGGCGCGCCAGGCGGGTCCTCTGTTCGGCGAAGGCTCCTGGGCGACTGCTGGTCTCGAAACTCCCGTGCAGGCCGATCTCGTGACCGGCGGCCATCACCTTCTGGTAGATGGACCGGCCGCGGTGCCCCTCGGGGTTCCAGGTCAGATCGCCGGCGGCGAACGTTGCCAGAGTCGGGGTGCCACAGAGAATGAACCAGGTCGAACGGACGCCGACCCGCGCCTCCTGTTCGAGCAGGGTGATGATTCCCTTGAGAACTGGATCGCCGAAGATGGCGCCCGCGGCCGCGCCTAACGTGCCGAGGATGCGGCCGGGATCGCGATGGCGGATGAGTTCGGTGAGCCGGAGACCGGTGAAGAGCGGCCACCACTCCACGATGTCGAGGTCGTGCGAGAGTCCTGCGGCCCAGCGGTGGCCATTCGGCCAGGGGGCGAGCAGGCGCACCGGCCGCTCCCCCGAGGCACGGATAACCGCCTGGCGGAATGCCGCCGCAAGGTGCTGGAGGATGAGTTCACGCTCCGTGCCGGCCTGCACCAGGGCGTTCTCGCTCGCTGGCACCCGGTCGTGCTTGTCCCTCGCGCTCGACTGCTGCTCCCTCGCCGCGGACACCAGATCGGTGATGAGGTCGAGGAGACTGGCCGAGATGGTGATGGTGCCGTCGGCCACCGTCCAGGGGTGTTCCTCTCCGGCGAGTGAGCGGAGTGTGGCTTCAGGGCCGTCCGGCGCGATCGTGAGGCGGGTGATGGCCTCGAGGCCGGGCGAGGCGGGCAGGAGGCGGGAAAGGTCGACGAGGCGCTCAAGGCCGAAGCGCTGGCGCGGGGTGCCACTCGCGTCGATGGAGGGTAGCTGGATCAGAGGTGATTTCCTTGCAGGCCGGGCCGCTTGACGCTGCTCTTGGTCCGACGGTAATCTACCTCCTCCAGAAGCCCCGCCCTAGACTCCCGGCGGCTCCCCACTCCCGGTCTCAACCATGTCCGACATGCTGGTGCGCAAGAAGCGGGTCCCCTGGGGCCACCTGGTGCTGTTTGGCTGGATGCCGAGTCTGCTCAAGGTCGTCACCTACCGGCTGGTCCTCGGCTACAAGATCGGCAAGGGCGTGAAGATCGCGTTCGGAGGGGTCGTGGTGGGTCGGGAGGTGTCACTGGGAGATCATGTCGAGATCGGATTCCTGGCGGTCGTGACCGGCCGGCACATCAGCATCGGCCGGCACTCGAGCGTGGGCACCATGAGCTATGTGGCCTGCGAACGGATCGAGATCGGTGAGGATGCCCGGATCCGGGAGCAGGTGTATGTCGGCGGCCCGCAACTTCCCGAGTCACGCTTTGCGCTGGGCAGCCGCACGATCGTGCTGCAGATGGCGTTCATCAATCCCACCAAGCCCGTCGTCATCGGCGACGACACGGGCATCGGCGGCCACTGCCTCATCTTTACCCACAGCGCTTGGCTGAACGTGCTGGACGGCTATCCCGTCTCCTACCAGGGCGTGACCCTGGGCAATTCCGTGTGGCTTCCCTGGCGGGTGTTCATCATGCCGGGCACCACCATCGGCGACGGAACCGTGATCGGCGCCAACTCGCTGGTCCAGGGCACCATTCCCGCGCAGAGCCTGGCGGTGGGATCGCCCGCCAAGGTCATCCGGGGGCCGGACTGGCCGGCGGCGCTCGCCCCTGAGGACCGCGCGGCCAAGATCGCCGAGATGATGTCGGAGTTCGACCGGTACGTGGAGTACGACGGGATTACGCAGAGTGAGGAACCGCCGTTCAAGGTTTATCGCAGGGGATCGAGCACCTGGCGGCTGGCCTGGCTGCCGGCCGGAGGCGCACCACCGGATTCGCTCCGCGCCGGCGACACGGTGCTCAGCGAAGAGGCCCTCGACGAGTCCCGTCGTTCAGTGCTGCGCTCCGCCGGCATCGACTGGCTTGACCTGGGCGGCAAGAGCCGGTCACGCGGAGGAAGTCCCCTCACCGAGGAGCTGCACACCTTCTTCGGGCGCTACGGGATCAGGCTCATCCGCGACTGATCCCGGAGCACCGA